>JBLFWJ010000001.1:0-69039 GCA_047611425.1 Bacteroidia bacterium
TTCAATCGAACAAATAGATCATCAAAGTAACTGTCGTTGTCGGTACCAGCGTTTCGCGTACCCATTAAAACCAATCTTACTGTTTCAGTATTGGCAGGAATTAACATTGATTCGTTGTAAAGCGTCCAACTTGAACTTGCGTGAGATGTAGTTGGAGATTCCGAAATCATGTTTGAAGATCCATCAAAGAATTGAACCTTGAAAGCGGGAACATCCGATCCATTGTAGTCACTTAAATAACCGCCATAATTAACCAAAACACCGCCTGCATTAATTTGCGTTTGATACGCTGTAACGTCAACATCTTGATGGCCTTCTCCGTAAGCATTGTCTGTACAAACACCTCCAACAGCAAACAACTTACTTCCTGCAAAGGCATTATTCCCAGCACATTCGCCACTATTGATGGATTCGAATGATCCTTGATCCTGCACCCAATCGGTAACGCCATTTTCAGCTCCACCATTCGTGATAAGGTTGGCCGTTAGAGTGGTTGTAGTGGTTTGGAACATAATCTCATCCGACCAATCGCTCCAGGTCAAACTTCTATCTCTGTAACGCACCCTCCAATAATAGGTGGTGTTTTCTTGCAACGAGGTTACCTCCTGATCCACCATGTTGTTTCCAGCCAACTCATCCACATCGAAATACCAATTCTCGTGTTGGTACCATTCATCATATACCATATTTGTGAAGCTGGCATCCGTAGCAATTTGCCATTGTGTTGCTCCTTGAAGGTCACTTTCCGAATCGGCAAAATCGCTGCCTAGAAAGACAATGCAGTCTGGGCTTAACATGTCGTTGGCCGCTGGAAAAACCCCTGTGGGTTGGTCAGGACTTGGGTTGTTGAATTTTACCAATAAACTGTCCTTCAGAACATTGGTGAGTAACCCATCCTCAATGTTTCCGTGACTTAATCGCTTTAAAAGAAATTGTGGGTCGGCTCCTGCTTGAACCTCCATAATAACATAACCGAAATCGTCATCGCTTCTAGAGAATTCGGGATAATCTTCCTGAGCAAATTCGCCCCAATTGTCAATCGCTCCACCACCGCTAGCTACGTTTACCATAACATGCTGATGTTCCTTGCTTTGTCCTCGAGAGTAGCCATGCGTATGACCAAAAAAGTGCACACTCGGTTTACCAGATGAAGTTGAGAAATTCTCAAGAATCTCCTTAACATCTCCTGTGTAGTCAGTGTTTCCGGCAATCCAAAGTTCACTCAAATGTGGATGATGAAGTTGAGCGAAAACAAAATCAATATCAGCATCTGTCGCTGCGTCATCCAAAACGGTTTGAAGCCAATCTAATTGGGTTTGCACCCGATAGCCGCTGTTAGATTCTAATCCGATCAACCTTACATTAGAATAGTCTTTGTACCACCAGTGCTCAGGATAGTCGTTGGTCATTGTGCCGTTCATTGGCAAATTGAAGTATTTGAAAAACGTTGGCGTGTTTTGTTCGTGGTTTCCGGGTACGGGATACAATGGAACATAGCTTAACAGATTTTCAGCAGGCGTAAAAAACGTTGAGGCCCAAGAACCATAGTTGCTGCCCGTGGTCACGAGGTCTCCAGGTATAGCAAAGTATGCCAAGTGTTCTGATAGATCCGATCCATATTGATCTTGTACATAAGGAATGATATTGTCGTTTACTATGTCGCTGAAAACAGTTGGATACGATCCCCATTGCTGCATGTCACTTGTCGCAACAATATTGAACGATGCCTCAGAAGATTGAAGCGGTGGCGTGAAAAAGTGGTAGGTCTGGCTTTCAATGCTACCTGTAATAGCTTTATAGAAATATTTGGTTGCTGGAGTAAGCCCCGTCAATTCTACATCGTGCACCTGTGAAGCCCCATTACCGGTAATAGCAGTTCCCGAAACAGTTGTTCCTAAACTGTTGGTAAGGCCGTATTCCACGGATGTAGAATTGTCCGAACTGGTTTCCCACATAACATGCATTGATGTAGGATCAGCATTCTGCAAATATGGTTTAACAACCAAAGTTTGAGCAATCAATCCTGAGGAAATGAACAGGGCTGCAAAGAGTAATGAAAGACGCATGTAAATTCGATTTAACGTAAAGGTAGAATTACAGAAAGGAGTGCAAAACACCGAGCTTTTCACAGGTCTAGATTGAGTAAACAAAAAAGCCCCATCCGCTTTAGGCGAATGGGGCTTCAAACTCAATATTGATTATTAAGGTCTTTCTGCCATTGAAAAGAAGAAGCTTCCTTCAATCTCAGCATTCTCATCGCTGTCAGATCCGTGAACCGCATTCTTCGCTTTGCTTTCAGCAAACTTAGCTCGGATAGTTCCTTCCTCAGCTTCTGCTGGATCCGTTGCTCCAATCAATCCTCTGAAATCAGAAACTGCATTATCTTTCTCAAGAATTACAGCTACGATTGGTCCAGAAGACATGTACTCAACCAACTCTCCGTAAAACGGACGCTCCTTGTGTACTTCGTAAAATCGACCAGCTTGATCGGCCGTAAGTCGAGTATACTTCATGGCTACGATGCTGTATCCAGCTTCGTTTATCATTGCCAAAATTCCACCTATGCTGTTCTTTTCAACTGCATCAGGCTTAACCATTGTAAAAGTTCTGTTTCCAGACATTGTATTGGGTGTTTCAGGTTTAAAAATCGGGCGCGAATATACTCCAATTCAAGGGAGATGGATATCACTAACTTCGCGGATCTTAAAAGTGGATAAAGGTGGATAAAAGCATAGTAAAAGAGTTGTTAAGCAAGGGGAGGAGGGTCGCCATTATTGCACACAGAAACCCAGATGGAGACGCAATCGGGTCAGGTTTAGGCCTGCATCATTTCTTAGTGAGTTTGGGTCACGATGTAACCACGTTGATGCCTACCGATTATCCGAAATTCCTAAAATGGATGCCGGGTAATGATGAAGTGATTCGGTATGATAATGCCAAAGAGTCATTCGAAAAAGTATTGGATGATTCAGAGATTTTATTCTGTTTAGACTTCAACACAACATCTAGGGTAGGAGATGCGGAACAAGCCATTCTTGGTTTTGAAGGCGTGAAGATTATGATTGATCATCACCCACAACCAGATGATTATGCGGATCACTTAATGAGTGACGTAACCGCTAGTAGTACTGCCGAATTGATTATGCGGTTCATTCATTTAATGGACAGTTCAATTCCAAATGTTGAATGTGCCAATTGCCTGTACACTGGTATTTTGACCGATTCAGGTAGTTTTCGCTTCCCAAATACATCCGCTCAAACGCATCGATATGTCGCGGAAATGATGGATGCTGGTTTGGACCACTCTTATGTGTACGACCAAATCTTCAATCGAACTACCGAAGGCAGATTACGATTGCTGGGCCATTCAGTAAGTGAGAAACTAAAGGTGATTCAAGATCATCACACTGCTTTCATCAATTTGAGTTTGAAAGACAAGCAGCGATTCAACTTCCAAAAGGGTGATACCGAGGGAACAGTAAATCAACCATTGTCAATTGAGGGCATCATCTTCTCTGCAATTTTTATTGAAGATCCTGATAAAGTCAAGATTTCTTTCAGAAGTATTGGTGATTTTGATGTTAACCAATTTGCTCGGGATCATTTCAGCGGTGGCGGTCATAGAAATGCAGCAGGCGGTATGTCTGAACTTTCATTGAATGACACATTGGAACAATTCCAAAGCATACTTCAAGGTTATAAGGAGGAATTGGATCGATGCGCTCGCTAATCATTATAGTAGTCATGCTTTGGTCTGCATGCCAGCAAAAAGGCACGCAGCAAAAGCCTGTGCAAAATAGTCAGAGCCTGAAAGAGAATATGATGGATGCCAACCGAATTATGCATGAGCATGAAGAGGTGGACATCGAAAACTACATTGAGCGAGCGGGATGGGAAATGACAACTTCTCCAACGGGTCTTCGGTACCAAGTCTATGAAGAAGGAACAGGAAAGAAAGGAGAAGAGGGTATGGTTGCTGTTTTCAACTTTGAAACGAAGTTGATTAATGGCAAAATATGCTACAATTCTGAAGAAAATGGCACGAAGCAATTCTTAATAGGAAAGCCAACTGTAGAGCGAGGATTGGACGAGGCAATGCAGTTGTTGAAGGTGGGGGATCGGGCCAAATTAATTTTACCTTCGCACCTCGCTTTTGGGCTGGTAGGTGATGATAATTGCGTACCCCGGAAAGCGGTCCTGATCTACGATGTTCAGGTTATTGATTTCGTTGAACCAACCAAAATAAATTAAATACTATTAGAATGAAAAAAGCTGGATTAGCTATTGTAATGGCAGGCGTTGTACTGTCATCTTCAACATGTAACAAAGGAGGCGGAGAATCTGCCAGCACAGGACCAGACACTGTTGCAACCGAATCAGGATTACAATACATCATTTGGAAAGGTGGTGAAGAGGGTGCTGCGCAAGCTGCATCTGGAGACAAGGTTTCTGTGCATTATGCAGGAAGATTAAGTACCGGTGAAGCATTTGATAATTCTTACGATCGCGGTCAGCCATTCCAATTTCCATTGGGGCAAGGACGCGTGATTAAAGGATGGGACGAGGGTATTGCACATCTTCATGTTGGAGATTCTGCAACCTTGATTATTCCTTCTGACCTAGGTTATGGAGCTGCTGATCGACCAAATATTCCAGCCAACTCAACACTGATTTTTGATGTACAGCTAATGGATGTCACCAAAAAAGTTATGCCAAAGCGGTACGAAGTTGAAGGAAAGGAAAAGCAAACAACAGATTCTGGACTTGAATACATAAAGCTGAACGAAACTGAAGGGGTTCAGGCGGAGGCTGGAAAAACTGTTTCAGTTCACTATTCTGGCTATTTACTTGATGGAACTATGTTTGATTCTTCTATAGAAAGAGGTCAGCCAATCAGCTTTCCACTTGGGCAAGGACGAGTTATCGCTGGATGGGATGAAGGCATCGCTCTATTGAAAGTAGGTGAGAAGGCTCAGTTGACCATTCCAAGCAATTTGGCCTATGGTGAAAGAGCAACTGGACCGATTCCGGCCAATGCAACGTTGATCTTTGACGTTGAGTTAGTAGACGTGAAGTAAGACTTCTGAATCATTGAAAAGGCCGAATCCTGATGAAGGATTCGGCCTTTTTTATTCAATCAAATTTGAAAGGAAAGTTTAGTTTTCCTTCAGTTCTTTTTTGCTGTAGTAAATGTCCAATGCCACGATTGCGGCAGTGAATCCCCAGAAAGGTGCACTTGCTTTATCAGTATCAAGGAAGTTGTTTAACATTCCGTGAATCATGTATGTGACCAAACCGAGGAACATACAGAGCAGAATTGTTCGGTGTTCTCCAGGCGGCATTTTTCCGTAAAGAATTACAGAATAATAGCAGATACAGATTACAATAATGATGAACGAGAGCGATCCAAATATTCCCGCTTCAGCAAGTGGTCCGATGTATTCACTATGTGCATTTCCTTTATCACCAGCATTGGTACTAATGCTGGTTTTTTCTTGAGAATGCTGAAATGGAGCATAGACAAAAGCGTACGTTCCAGGCCCCCAACCGACAAAAGGACGGGCTTCAAAAAGTCTAAATGCAGACGACCATCTATTCAATCGTTCCAGATTACTCGCATCCGTGGATATGTTCGAAATAGACTGAACGTGCTCTCCCAACTCCGCGGAGGAGTCTTGACGGTTACTTTCTAATTTCTGAATAATCGTTTCCTGCAACGAGAAAAAGGCAATGATAATTCCAACGCCAATCAATGCTACAGTAGAGAATTTGATTCTCATTTTGAGAATAAAGAAAAGTCCAAGGGCTGCAACTAAGCTCACCCAGGCGGCTCTTGTATAACTCAATATCAAGGCAACGGTGAACAAAAGAATCAATGACCAGATCCCGATTTTAACCGTTCTTGAATACGATGAGGTCAATCCGAAACCAATCAATAATGGAAAGAAGAATGCCAATGCCGCACCATAGGAAGTATGATCATTAAAAAATGGATCCATCACCCAGTGTGCGGGTTGCTCTTCAAATCCGTACATGCCATGATGAACAATCGTGTAAATAATCACACAAGTAAACCCCAGAATGTAAGCCCAGATATAGGTTTTAATCTTATCGGGGTCCTTGAATATTTGTGTTGCTACGAAATAGAAAGAGGCCAAAAACCAAAGTCTAGAAAGAACGAATTTAAAAGAAACGATGGGCAACTCACTGGTGAATGAAGTGAGGATGAGCCAAATTAGATTCATCATTATGGCCAACGTAATTGGGTGGTTCGAAACTTTGGAATCAAACTTTCTTTCCAATAGGAACTTCAAAATCAGAACCAATAAAACTCCGAACATTAAAGGATCTGTCGGTAATGATAATCCCACGCCTTCTCCAACATCGGTAAGGTTTACCGAAAGAGGGGTGAGGAAAACGATGAGAATTACCAGTTTGTCCAAAGAGAACAAAGCCAAGAAAACGATTGCTAATGCCACCGGCAGGAGTGGTAAGTAGAAGAATTCCATGGCCACCATAAGCGCATTAAGGCCAGCGAATGCGAGCCCTGCAATGAGAATCCATTTAGAATTGAGTTTGAGTGACTTGATAGCTTCAGCCACGACCTACTATTTTCTTATTCCTGTATTGTTCAGGAATGATAACACCACCAATGAAAATAGTAGACAAGATGCAACGCTAACCAAAACGATTAACCATCTTATTGGATAAGATTTCTTGTCGGAAACTACCGGTGAAGTCACCACATTACAATAAGTCAAATGCTTTTCTACATCCTTAACCGCAGCTTCCAAAGACTCCTTTAAATTATTATAGGTACCTCTAACTCTCCAAAGATGCTCGGTAAGACTAACATATTCTCCTCCATGTTCTTTCAGAGATTCAAGAATAGGCTCAACTTCCTTTCTGTATTTATCGGACCCAGGGCCAGTGACTACTTGTAAATATCGTTCGGTAGCATATTCTGTTTGAAGCGCGAAATCTAGGATTCCGTGTGTTACTCTCAAGTCTTTTAGCCTGGCTTCTAGGCTATCCATCTCTTCCTTTTTGTTCTTAACCTGAACCTCAAGAATTTTAACCAGCTCGATGGATTTCTCCTTTTGCATGGACTTTTCCTTCAAGTTAAAGTGATGAATCATTCGATCAACCATCACTTTAGCAAGCTTGGGGTCGATGTCCATGACCTCAAGAACAACTGACTCGTACTTGGTTTTTTCGAAGCTTACATTTTCCTCAAACTCATCTCTCAACTTGGTTCGATGACCAATCTTACTTGAATCAATTCCATAATGGCCATAAAGACCGAATTCTGTAGACAGCGCTTCCATAATGGCGTCTGATTCCAAAACTTGTAGCATTTGCTCCGTTGGAGTTTCGGTGCCCATCGGAATAATGTTGGCAGGATAGAGTACGGCTGCACTCTTATACTTTGGTTCAATAAACGTGGCAGATGAAAATACAGCCGACAATAATGCGGCTACAACTGCAACTATTGCCAATTGCTTCCACCATCGGAAGACCAAAGACAAAATCTGATTATTATTAAAGAACTCCGACATTAGGGTTGGGCGTTGAGGTCCTTGAAACTTTCAAATCCAATGATTAGCAACAATGTAACCAAGACAGACGATATTACGGAAATGAAAACAATGAGCCATCGAATTGGATAAGATTTTTTCTCAGCAACAAACGCGTTGTTCACAATAAACTTGTGAGGCAAAGTCTGCTCCGCATCAACCTTTGCTTCCTGAAATTTTGCACGAATATGACTCAGCTGTTCCTTCTCGTGTTCTAACATATCTCTGATGGAAACATAAGCACCACCATACTGACTTAGCGTTTTTAAGCGTTCCTCCAGTTTTTCAGCTGCCGCAGATTTTCCCTCCAGAATAGCCTTAGCATAAGCTTCATTGAAACGTTCTGCCATCGATTCGTAATCGTTGATACCCATTTGCCGTAATCGGTTCAATGAGTCTTCTAATTCTTTCACATAGTCTTTCATGAAGATGTATTGATCCTCAGCAATTTTCATGGCTTTAAAAGCACGTTCTTTTTGCATGCGATTTTTGGTAGTGTCCAAAAGAGCGGCTATATCATTAGCCATACCTGCAGCCAAAACTGGGTCGGTATCATAAACATCAATCCTTACCGATTGAAACTCCGTTCGTTTGTACGTGATATTGTCTTCATATTCCTTGAATAGCTTGGTGAATTTGTACTGGTCGGCAGTATCGATATCATAATGCGCCATCAAATCATACTTGCTGACAATCTTGCTTCTTATTTCGTCAGAATTCAAAATCTGAAGCAATTGTTCTGCTTGTTCCTCTTCTCCAAAAGAAAGAAGATCGTCTTTGGACACGTTATTCTTAGCCATCAATGACTTCGATACTGAAGCAGTAGATGTTGGAAATAGAATCACTGTGCTCATATACTTCGGCTGTACAAAAGTTGGCCCCGAAAATATGGCAGAGCTAACTGCAGCTAACAGCCCTACAATAATCAACGGCTTTCGCCACCGATATATGTAAAGTAAGAGATTTGAAGAATCGAAGGACAAGCCTTCGTTTGACTTTTGCGACATATTCAGCGCGTGTGTGCGGTAAAAAAACGGTGGTCAAAAGTAGGAAAATTCAATTGCCAATTTCTCTTGATTCAATCCTCCTTGGATCTAATAATTTGGAGCATTTCCATTGGTTTGATCAACTTTAAAATCAATGATATAAATAGGGCAGAAGTAATTAGAATAGTAGATCCAATTAGCCAGTTGTCTATGTTGCTTGCCACGCCCCAGCCAATCAAAACTGAGGTAATTACGAAAATTGAGTAAAGTCCAATTTGGCGAATACTGGGCGCTGCTTTAAACAATCGATGAGCGAAGAAACATTGGATTACGAAAACCATGCTTTGCACAAATGCTGCAATCCAAGCGGAGCCTACTGCACCATATTGTGGAATTAAAAGGACATTCATAAGGATTGAGATTACAACCGCAATCACCGCGATGGTGTTTAAGATTTTCAAGCTGCCGTTGGCGGTAAGTAAGGTGCCAACTACGTAGGATCCGGCCATGCTCACAAATGCCAACATCAACCAGGGGAATACGGCCTGAGATTCAGAAACCATATCGGTGTACAATAAGCCCATAATTTGATTAGAATAGAACCACGCAACTAGCGCAACTATTGTAGCTGGAGCCACCAAAAGTCCTAGCGACATTCTACTTAACTCAGAAACCGGTTGTTTCAGTTTGAGCATTCTGGCAAATATGGGAAGAAGTAGAACTGCAAACAGGTATGCAAACATGTTACCTGCATCTAAAAGCCTAAAAGCCTGAGCGTAGATGCCCGCTTGAGTTGCTCCGTTTGGATGAAGTAAATCGAGAAGTACTGCATCCTGCCGGTTATAAATGCTCATTAGGAGGACAAGCAGAGCAAAGGGTAGGCTCTGCTTTAAGATTACTCTAAACAGTTTTAAATCTATGCCAAATTTGACATTTCCGGCTTTTATCCATACCAATATCAAAGCAACAATTGCGGTTATCAAATAGGCTACCGTCTGCAAAATCACAAACATATTTATGGTGAACGGCTGATTAAAAACGGTGGTCCATAAACCGAGACCACATAATACAATCATAAGAAAACGATCCGCAACCGAGATAAGGCTATCCGTTTTGAAAAGGTGTAAACCAGCAAGATTCGATCGCAAGAAGAGTATCCCTGCTAATAGAAACTGGTTGAAGCACAGCAGACCCAGCATGAACTTTGCCTCATCGTTATATCCAGAAAGAATTGCAACCAGCAAACAGACAAGCATGTATCCGATTGCAAGCAACAATCTTAGGCTGATCAGACTTCCGAAGTACTTCCCAAGTAAATGGTTGTGTTGGGAAATGTTACGGTTGTTATAGTTCGTGATTCCAGCATCCAATACAATATTGAGAATGATGGATAAGTTAAGGAGTGCGAAATATGAACCGTAGCCTTCAACTCCAATCACATTCTGGACTTCACGGTCAATTCCGAAAATCCAAAAGGGTTTGATCAGAAGATTGATCAGAACTAGAAAAAGAAGATTAGTGATGAATTTCCGCTGCATTTCGGGCTGCTAAGGTAGTTGATCAGCTTGGCTTGCTGTTCGGGAAATACGTTTCATTACTTTCGGCCATTCCATGCGCATAGCGGTAAACACAAGGCTTTTATTGCCCGGAAGATTAGAAGGGATTGGGCGTTTCACAAATGAGACGCTTAAGATTCTAGTCGCTGATCATCCTGAAGTGGAATGGATTTTCCTTTTTGATCGCCCTTTTGACCAGCAGTTTATTTTTGGACCGAACGTAACGCCCGTTGTGGTTTGGCCGCAAGCTCGACATCCTTTGCTTTGGACACTTTGGTTTGGGTATATGGTCCCACGTGTATTGAAAAAGCATAACGTTGACCTATTCTTATCACCAGATGGATACAATTCTTTGAATGCAGAAATGCCCACTGTTGATGTGATCCATGATTTAAATTTCGAGCACAATCCAGACGATGTGCCGGGATGGGCAGGTAGATATTTGCGGAGCCATTTTCCGAAATTTGCCAAGGCATCCAAGCGTGTTGCCACGGTTTCTGAATACTCTAAAAGAGATATTGAAAAAACCTATGGCATTGATTCCAGTAAGATAGATGTCGTCTATAATGGAGTGGATGCTCGATTCGCTCCAAGCTCAATCGACCAGAGGGTAAACATTAGAAACCGAGAAGCCGGAGATAAACCATTCTTTCTTTACGTAGGTTCAATCAATCCTCGAAAGAATATTGAGCGGATGCTTCAAGCTTTTGATCAGTTCAAATCTGAAAATACGTCAAGAGAACACAAGCTCATTGTGGCAGGTGCAAAAATGGTTTGGACGGATAAAATGGAATCGACTTTTGATTCGATGCGTTTCAAGTCGGATGTGCTATTCAAGGGAAAAGTATCTGATACAACTCTTGGGGAATTGCTTGGTGCGGCAGAAGCCCTGGTCTACGTTTCTTATTTCGAGGGATTTGGTATTCCGGTGATTGAAGCCTTTCAAGCTGAACTTCCTGTAATCTGCTCTAGTGTTACAAGCCTACCCGAAGTTGCTGGTGATGCTGCTTTGCTCATTGACCCTTACGATGTGAATAGCATTACAAATGCCATGGCATCAATTGCGAATAATCCTAAATTGAGATTAGACCTTATTCAAAAAGGCAATGCTCGAAATGGCGTTTTTACTTGGCAGCGCACGGCTGACCTACTTTGGCAATCTATCCAGAAAGCGCTGTAAGCGTTATCCCAGCTAAAATGTGAGTTAGCCTATTCCTGTCAATCAACTTTTGGTACGGTCTTAGTCTTAGGAACGGTGTAACCAAAACTCAAAGACATGAAAACGATAGCCGCAAGACAACTCAACATGATTGGCCTGATAGCAATAATCTCATTGACCATTTTGGCCATCATCGTATCCTGAAATAATTGAGGGTAGGTGGTTACCTGATGGGCGGCTGAGGTTAGAAAAGGCCGAGACCGCCCATCATTCCTCCAGCTACTGACTTCATCTCTGATTCAAATACATTCTCGGCTTGCTCAAGCGCACGATTAGTGGCCAGTAAGATTAAATCTTCAAGATCTTCCTTTGCAAGTAATTCTGGAACAACGACATCAACAATCTTTCGATTTCCATTGCTAATAACCACAACTCCTTCAGCTTCGCCACGAACTTGAATATTATCTAAGCGTGACTTCACGTCATCCATATGCCCCTTCATTTGCTGAAGTTGCTTCAATTTATCCAACATGCTTTTCTTATTTAATGGAGATTCTGTGATCCTCTAAAACGCTATTACGTTTTGTGGACAGTTCATCCATTCGGTCCTGAGGGATATCAATTGAATCTCGATCAAATTCTATTTCGGGACATTGATCCTGAAGGCAAGATCTCAACTGATCTACTTCGAACAAGACTTTCTCTGAAACGGTAAAAATATACACGGCTTATTTACAGAATTCGATGACGAAAGTAACTTGAGAGTTGAGCGAAGTGGAAATTGGGTTTGCTAAGTTTCGAACATTTAATCCACAGTTTGGTTCCTTTGAATTTCAGTTTCAAATTGCACCAATCACAAAATGCTCATTTCTTATACCTTATATATCGTCTAATTTTTAAGGCCCTAAAGTCAGGGTCAATTTCAGATTATGGAAAATCTTACACCCTTGAATTGGAATAGGATTGAAAGAAGTTTAATTCTTTCGTCTAACTTCTTCAACTTCGTTTGTTTTGTGTGACTAAGTTCTTACCTTTGCGCTCCCTTAAATAAAAGGGTATAGTAAAGACGAAAATTTAGCGGACGCAAATGCCTACAATTCAGCAACTTGTAAGAAAAGGTAGAGTGAAACTTGTCGATAAGAGCAAGTCACCAGCACTCGATTCTTGCCCTCAAAGACGGGGGGTTTGTGTAAGGGTTTATACCACTACACCAAAAAAACCTAATTCAGCCATGAGAAAAGTGGCCAGAGTCAGGTTAACCAACGGTAAGGAGGTTAACGCTTACATCGGTGGAGAAGGACATAATCTTCAGGAACACTCGATCGTTTTGGTTCGAGGTGGAAGAGTAAAAGATCTTCCTGGTGTGAGATACCACATCGTTCGTGGTGCTTTGGATACTGCAGGTGTTGCAGATCGTAAGCAAGGTCGATCTAAATATGGTGCTAAGCGAGGTAAGTAATACCTCAGAATTATTAGAAAATGAGAAAAAACGTAGCCAAAAAGAGAATACTTCTTCCTGACCCAAAGTTCAGCGATCAGTTGGTAACTCGATTTGTAAACAGCCTAATGGTTAGCGGTAAGAAAAGTACTGCGTTCAAAATATTCTACGATGCAATTGCAATTGTAGATGAGAAGACTGAGGGCGAAGGTTTGAATACTTGGAAGAAAGCCCTTACCAATGTTTCTCCATCTGTAGAGGTGAAGAGTAGAAGAGTAGGTGGTGCAACATTCCAGATTCCACGTGAAGTTCGTTCTAACCGTAAGGTTGCTTTGGGTATTAAGTGGTTGATCGATTTTTCTGCAAAGAGAAACGAGAAGTCAATGGCTCAGAAATTGGCCAATGAGGTGCTTGCTGCTTCTAAAGAAGAAGGTGCTGCGTACAAGAAGAAAGAAGATACACATAGAATGGCTGAGGCGAACAAGGCGTTCTCTCACTTCCGTTTCTAATCGATTTTAGGAGAGAAAGATATTATGGCTCTAGATCTTAAATACACGCGAAACATTGGTATTTCAGCACACATTGATGCTGGAAAAACCACTACTACTGAGCGTATCCTTTATTATACTGGTATCAATCACAAGATTGGTGAAGTGCATGATGGCGCTGCTACCATGGACTGGATGGAGCAAGAGCAAGAAAGAGGTATAACAATTACTTCTGCTGCAACAACTACGTTTTGGAATTACAAGGACAAGGAGTATAAGATGAATATCATCGATACTCCGGGACACGTTGACTTTACGGTTGAGGTTGAGCGTTCATTAAGAGTATTGGATGGCGCAGTTGCACTTTTCTGTGCGGTCGGTGGCGTTGAGCCTCAATCTGAAACCGTTTGGAGACAAATGGACAAGTACGCTGTTCCGCGTATCGGATTTGTAAACAAGATGGACCGCTCTGGTGCTGACTTCTTAAGTGTTATAGGTCAGGTTAAGGAGCGTTTGGGTGGGAATCCAGTTCCTCTTCAAATTCCGATTGGAGCTGAAGAGACTTTTACTGGTGTTGTTGATCTTATCTCATTTACAGGATTGGAGTGGGATGATTCGACTCAAGGAATGACCTTTACCGAGGTGCCAATTCCAGAGGATATCCTTCCCATCGCTAAAGAGTGGAGAGAGAAATTATTGGAGTCTATCGCTGAATACGATGACTCATTGATGGAGAAGTATTTTGACAATCCTGATTCCATCACTGTTGAGGAAATCAACAATGGTATCAGAAATGCAACTTGTGCTTTGGCGATTATTCCAATGTATTGTGGTTCTGCATTCAAGAACAAGGGTGTACAGACTATGCTTGATGGTGTGATGGAATACCTTCCAAGTCCAATGGATGTTCCTTCAGTTTTTGGGATAAACCCTAAGACTGATGAGCAGGTAGAAAGAAAAGCGGATGCAGCTGAGCCTTTTGCTGCTTTAGCATTCAAAATTGCTACAGACCCATTTGTCGGTCGTCTGTGTTTCTTTAGGGTTTATTCTGGCGCACTTGATGCTGGTTCTTATGTAAGGAACACAAGATCTGATAAGAAGGAGCGTATTTCACGAATCTTTCAGATGCATTCTAATAAGCAGAATGCAATTCCAAGGATTGAAGCTGGAGATATTGGTGCAGGAGTGGGATTTAAGGATATCCGAACAGGAGATACGTTGTGTGACGAAAAGAATCAAATAATTCTTGAGTCAATCACTTTCCCGGAGCCAGTAATTGGTGTTGCAATTGAGCCTAAAACTCAGGCTGACGTTGATAAGTTGGGCGTTGCCTTAGGGAAACTTTCTGAGGAGGATCCAACATTTAGAGTGAAGACTGACGATGATTCTGGTCAAACTGTAATTTCAGGAATGGGTGAGCTTCACCTTGAAATTATTGTGGACAGATTGAGACGTGAGTTTGGAGTAGAGGCAAATCAAGGAGCGCCACAAGTTGCCTATAAAGAGGCAATCAAAGGAACAGTCAGTCACAGAGAGACTTATAAGAAGCAGTCTGGTGGTCGTGGTAAGTTTGCTGATATTCAGTTTGAGATGGGGCCTGCGATTCCTGAAGAAAAAGAAGAAGAGCAAGAGCAAGAGATACCTACTGGGCTACAGTTCGTTAATAAAATTTCTGGAGGTAACATTCCTCGTGAATTTATCCCCGCAGTGGAGAAAGGATTCAAAGCTGCCTTGAGCAACGGTGTATTGGCCGGATTTCCAGTTGAAAGCCTTCGCGTTACACTTAATGATGGTTCTTTCCACGCGGTTGACTCCGATTCTCTTTCTTTTGAGATTTGTGCTCAACTTGGATACAAGGCCGCAGCCAAAATGGCTAGCCCAGTAATAATGGAGCCTATCATGAAAGTTGAGGTGGTAACGCCTGAAGAAAATATGGGTGATGTTGTTGGTGACCTTAATAGAAGAAGAGGTCAAATGCAAGGAATGGATAGCCGTGCTGGTGCACAGGTGGTAAGATGTAATGTTCCTCTTTCAGAAATGTTTGGATACGTTACTGTTCTTAGAACTATTACTTCTGGTAGAGCAACTTCCACAATGGAATTCTCTCACTATGATGAAGTTCCACGCAACTTGGCTGACGAAGTAATTAAAGCAACAATAGGTGCTAAGGCAAACTGATATTTAGAATACTAAGGTTATGACCCAAAGAATCAGAATAAAGCTTAAGTCTTACGACTACAATTTGGTTGACAAATCAGCCGATAAGATTATTAAGACAGTTAAGTCTACAGGTGCTATTGTTAGTGGTCCAATTCCACTTCCAACTCACAAGAAGATTTACACTGTTCTTCGTTCAACACACGTGAATAAGAAGTCTCGTGAGCAGTTCGAATTCAGTTCATACAAGCGTTTGCTTGACATCTATAGCAGTACTTCAAATACTGTTGACGCTTTGATGAAGCTAGAGCTTCCAAGTGGTGTTGAGGTAGAGATTAAGGTATAACGTTGTTTCGATAACTAGAAAAATTTAAAGTCATGTCAGGACTTATAGGTAAAAAAGTAGGGATGACCAGCATCTTCAATGAAGCTGGAAAAAACATTCCATGTACAGTTCTTGAAATGGGACCATGTGTGGTTACTCAAATCAAGGATCGTGAAACCGATGGATACAAAGCTGTTCAGTTGGGTTACGGAGAGAAGAGCGAGAAGCGATCTACCAAAGCAATGGTTGGTCATGCTAAGAAAGCGAATGCCTCTGTTCCACAGAAAACTATGGAGTTTAGAAAATTCCGTAATGAGTTTGAAGGTGGAGAATTGACATTAGGAAGAGAGATCGCTGTAGGCGAAGTTTTCAGCGAAGGCGAATGGGTTGACGTTATCGGAACATCAAAAGGAAAAGGTTTCCAAGGTGTTGTTAAGCGTCATCACTTCCGTGGTGTTGGAGATGCAACGCACGGTCAGCACAATCGTCAACGTCATCCAGGTGCCATTGGTGCATGTTCTACTCCATCCCGGGTTTTTAAGGGATTGAGAATGGCCGGTCAAATGGGAAATGAAAGAGTAAAGGTGACCAACCTTAAGGTTGTGAAAATTATTGCTGAGCAGAATCTGCTGGTAGTTAGTGGTGCGGTCCCTGGAGCAAAGGGGTCTTACATTAAAGTAGAGAAGTAATTATGGATTTGAAAGTTGTAAATACCAAAGGCAAGGAAACTGCCAAGAAGGTTACACTGAACAAGGAAGTGTTCGGTATTGAGCCAAACGACCATGCGATCTATTTGGATGTGAAGCAGCATTTGGCCAACAAGCGTCAAGGAACGCATCAGGCGAAGGAACGAGGCGAGATTGTAGGTAGTACTCGAAAGTTGAGAAAGCAGAAGGGTAGTGGTGCCGCTCGTGTTGGTTCTATCAAGAATCCATTGTTCAGAGGTGGTGGTCGTGTATTCGGTCCAAGACCAAGAAACTATGGTTTCAAATTGAACAAGAAACTAAAAGCTTTGGCTCGTAAGAGTGCACTTTCTTACAAGGTTCAGGAAGAATCTTTGATGGTGCTGGAAGACTTTTCTTTTGACGCTCCAAGAACCAAGGATTTCGCTGCTTTGATGACCGCATTGAAGATGACAGGAAAAAAATCTTTAATGGTGCTGAATCAGGAGGATAAAAACATATATTTGTCCTCCCGAAATTTGGAAGGAACAGAAGTAGTAACTGTCTCAGAATTAAACACTTACAAGATTCTGAACGCTAATAAGCTCATCGTTTGTGAGGGCGCTGTGAAGGAATTGGAAAACGTACTTAGCTAAGAATAGAATTATGGAGGTACTTGTGAAGCCAGTTATTACTGAAAAAATGACATCTATAACGGAGAAGTTAAACCGTTATGGATTTGTAGTTGATCGCAGAGCGAATAAGCTTCAGATTAAAGAAGCTGTTCAAACTATGTACGGAGTACAGGTTACTGGTGTGAATACCATGATTATGCCCGGTCAAAAGAAAACAAGAAATACGAAAACGAAATTCATCGTAGGTAG
Source organism: Bacteroidia bacterium (assembly GCA_047611425.1). Classification (GTDB taxonomy): domain Bacteria; phylum Bacteroidota; class Bacteroidia; order UBA10329; family UBA10329; genus JBLFWJ01. The sequence continues at coordinate 17,233 of JBLFWJ010000001.1, forward strand.
AAAATCAGCTTATAAAAAAGCAGTTGTCACAGTGGCCGATGGTCAGACAATCGATTTCTATAGCAATATCTGATAATTATGGCAGTCAGGAAAATAAAGCCAAATACTCCGGGACAACGGAACAAGATCGCTGGTTCATTCGAGGCGATTACAACCGATAAGCCGGAAAGAAGTCTTCTTGCAGTTAAGAAGCGATCAGGAGGTAGAAATAGCTCTGGTAAGATGACCATGCGCTACTTGGGTGGTGGTCACAAAAAGAAGTATCGTATAGTCGACTTCAAGAGAAATAAGGATGGCATTCCAGCTACCGTAAAATCTGTTGAGTATGACCCGAATAGAACTTCATTTATCGCTTTGTTGGTGTATGCTGACGGTGAGAAGAGATACATCGTTGCTCCAAAAGGAATCGAAGTAGGACAGACCGTTGAGTCTGGAGAGAAAGCAGCACCAAATGTTGGTAACGCACTTTTCCTCAGCGACATTCCATTAGGTACTGTAATTCACAACGTTGAATTACGTCCTGGGCAAGGAGGAAAGATGAGTCGTGGTGCTGGTGCTTACGCACAGTTGATGGCACGTGAAGGAAAGTTTGCAACAGTTAAGTTGCCTTCTGGTGAAGTGAGAATGATACATGTTACTTGTAAAGCATCAATCGGTGTGGTTTCGAATAGCGACCATATGCTTGAGCGATCAGGTAAGGCTGGTAGATCTCGATGGTTAGGAAGACGACCAAGAGTAAGAGGTGTTGTAATGAATCCTGTTGATCACCCAATGGGTGGTGGTGAAGGAAAATCTTCTGGAGGTCACCCAAGATCTCGGAACGGTATTCCAGCTAAAGGATTCAAGACCCGTTACAAGAAGAAGGCTTCAAATCGTTACATCGTAGAAAAGAGAAAGAAATAATCTAATATGGCTCGTTCACTCAAAAAAGGACCGTTCATAGATTACAAGCTTGAGAAGCGTGTACTCGAAACTCAGGATTCTGGTAAGAAAACAGTTATTAAAACTTGGTCACGTAGAAGTGTGATCTCTCCAGATTTTGTAGGAATGACAATCGCAGTACACAACGGAAACAAGTTTATCCCTGTGTATGTAACTGAAAACATGGTAGGACACAAGTTGGGAGAGTTTTCTCCAACGAGAACCTTCCGTGGTCATCAGAAAGGAAAGAAGTAAGCCAGTTTATAAGACTTAGTCATGGCCAATAGAAAGAAAGAAAGAGCAGATAGGCTGAAGGAAGAGAGAAAGACTCAATTCTTCGCAAAGTTGAACAACTGTCCTACCGCACCAAGAAAGATGCGATTGGTAGCAGACCTTATAAGAGGTATGCAGGTTGACAAGGCGCTATATACATTGAAACTGAATCCGAAAGAGGCTTCAGGTAGAATGGAGAAGTTGCTTTTGTCAGCAGTATCAAACTGGGAGCAGAAGAACGAAGGGAAGACTGCTGATGGTGGCGCACTTTTCGTAAAAGCAGTGATGGTTGATTCTGGTAGAATGCTGAAAAGGGTTCAACCAGCTCCACAAGGAAGAGCACACAGAGTAAGAAAACGATCAAACCACGTAACGATGGTAATTGACAGCCTGAGCCAAGAAGCATAATGGGACAGAAAACTAACCCGATAGGTAATAGACTTGGAATCATCAACGGATGGGATTCCAACTGGTATGGCGGAAAAGATACGCCAGCGAAGATTGAAGAGGATCACAAAGTCCGAACCTATCTACGTGCACGTTTGGCAAAGGCAAGCCTTTCCAAAATCATAATTGAGCGTACGCTTAAATTGGTTACGGTTACCGTAAACACAGCTCGTCCAGGAATCATTATCGGTAAAGGAGGAAGTGAAGTTGATAAGCTTAAGCAAGAGTTGAAGAAGATTACTGGCAAAGAAGTCCAGATTAATATCTTCGAGATTAAGCGACCAGAATTGGATGCTCGATTGGTAGCAGAAAGCGTTGCCCGTCAGTTGGAAGGAAGAGTTTCTTTTAGAAGAGCGGTTAAGATGTCAGTTGCATCTACCATGAGAATGGGCGCTGAAGGAATTAAGATTCAGGTGAGCGGAAGATTGGGTGGAGCAGATATGGCTCGTACAGAAATGTATAAGGATGGAAGAATTCCATTGCACACTTTCAGAGCTAATATTGACTATGCATTAGTTGAGGCACACACTACATACGGAAGAATCGGTGTTAAGGTGTGGATTTGTAAAGGACTTGTTTATGGTAAGAGAGATCTTTCTCCAAACATAGGACAGGATAAGAAAGGCGGACCAAATAAGAAAGGCGGTCCAAGAGGTGGAGGTCAAAGACGTCCAGAGAGGAAATAATATTAGCGTTTAATACAATAGACCAGTAAGTTATGCTACAGCCAAAAAGGACGAAGTTCCGGAAGATGCAAAAGATGAAGATGAAGGGGATGGCCCAGAGGGGCAATCAACTCAGCTTCGGAACATTTGGCATCAAAGCTTTAGAAGGTGCTTGGATTACAAGTCGCCAGATAGAAGCTGCCCGTATCGCTGTTACCAGGTACATGAAACGTGAAGGCCAAGTGTGGATCAACATTTTTCCAGATAAGCCTGTAACGAAGAAACCTGCTGAAGTAAGAATGGGTAAAGGAAAAGGTTCACCTGAATACTGGGTGGCAGTTGTAAAGCCAGGTCGAATCATGTTCGAACTAGAAGGCGTTGATACGGAAACAGCAAAAGAGGCTTGTCGATTGGCATCTCAGAAACTGCCTATCACAACTCGATTTGTAACTAGAAAGGACTACGCAGCCTGATAATCTAAGGAATTATGGAGAATTCAGTAATAAGAGAACTTTCAAGCGAGGAGCTTAACTCAAGAATAATTGAGGAGAAGCACAACATGACCAAAATGAAAATGGCTCATGCAGTGTCTCCAGTTGAGAACCCACAGACGCTTAAGACAACAAGAAAATTGATCGCTAAGCTGCTTACTGAGCAGACAAAACGTTCAAACAATTAAACCAATCAGGTAGGAAAGCAAAACAATGGAAGCTACCCAAACAGCAGAAAGAAACCTACGCAAGGAGATCCTTGGTCTGGTTACCAGTAACAGCATGGACAAGTCCATCACTGTTATTGTTGAACGCAAGGAGAAGCACCCGATGTACGGAAAGTACGTGAAGAAGAGTAAGAAATTCCACGCTCATGATGAGAAGAATGAGTGCAACGTGGGAGATACTGTTCGAATCATGGAAACACGTCCATTGAGTAAGACAAAGTGCTGGAGAATGGTTGAAATCATAGAAAGAGCTAAGTAAGATGATTCAGCAAGAGAGTAGGCTAAAATGCGCTGATAACAGCGGAGCCAAAGAAGTATTGTGCATTAGGGTTCTTGGAGGAACGAAGAGAAGATATGCCTCAGTTGGCGATCAGATTGTAGTTACTGTTAAGCACAGCATGCCAAATAGCAACGCGAAAAAAGGTACAGTAACACGTGCAGTTATCGTTAGAACTAAGAAGGAAGTAAGAAGACAAGATGGTTCTTACATTCGATTTGACGACAACGCAGTTGTATTGCTAAATGCCACTGGAGAAATGAGAGGAACCCGAATATTCGGACCTGTTGCCAGAGAGTTGCGCGAAAAGTCATTTATGAAGATCGTATCACTTGCCCCTGAGGTACTTTGATACAAATCGACAGAACGAGATGAAAAAGTTTCATATAAAGAAGAACGACCAGGTTGTGGTTATTACCGGTGAGAACAAAGGTTCAGAAGGTAAGGTGCTTGAAATGCACACAAAGACATCAAGAGCATTGGTGGAAGGTGTGAACATGATTAAGCGTCACACCAAACCAAATACTCAGTTTCCTGACGGAGGAATCATCGAAAAGGAGGCACCGATACATGTGTCTAACTTGAAGTTGGTTGAGGCGAAGGCAGGAACAGCTAAGAATAGTTCTAAGTAATCATTACCGAAGGGTTAATAGAAGAATTAAATAAGTGATGAGTCAAAAAGCTACACTTAAGGGAAAGTACAACGAGGAGATTGTTCCGGCATTAACGGAGCAGTTCAAGTACTCTTCAAGAATGCAGGTACCTGTGTTGGAGAAGATCTGCCTGAATCAAGGTCTTGGAATCGCTGTTGCTGACAAGAAGATTATTGATGCCGCCATTATTGATATGGGGTTGATCACTGGTCAAAAAGCAGTTGCTGCATATTCTAAGAAGGACGTTTCGAACTTCAAATTGAGAAAAGGAATGCCGATTGGTGTACGTGTTACATTGAGAGGCGACAAGATGTACGAATTCCTAGAGAGATTGATTCGAGTAGCACTGCCACGTGTACGTGACTTCAGAGGAATCAGCCCAAAAGGAATGGACGGAGGAGGTAACTACTCAATGGGTGTTACTGAGCACATCATCTTCCCAGAGATTGATATTGACAAAGTGAACAGAATCCTAGGTATGGATATCACCTTTGTAACCTCTGCAAAAAGCAACGAGGAAGGAATAGCATTATTAAAAGAATTTGGACTTCCGTTCAAAAAGAACTAATAAAAAGGTAAGCTGAGTCATGGCTAAAGAATCAATGAAAGCAAGAGAGCGCAAGCGCGCTAAGATGGTTGCAAAGTTTGCTGAAAAGCGAGCTGCGCTTAAAGCTGAAGGCGACTATCAAGGACTTGCACGACTTCCTAAGAATGGGTCTGCAGTAAGAATGCACAATCGTTGCAGTATTACTGGTCGTCCTAAAGGATATATGCGCGACTTCGGTATTTCAAGGATTCAGTTCCGCGAGATGGCCAACAACGGATTGATTCCGGGCGTAAGAAAGACTAGCTGGTAATTTATTGATAGTAGAGAAAGAGTTATGACAGATCCAATTGCAGATTATCTGACACGCATCCGAAACGGGATTCAAGCAAACCACAGAGTGGTTGAGATTCCTGCTTCAAACATGAAGAAGAGAATCACTGAGGTGCTTTTCAACAAAGGGTATATCCTTAACTATAAGTTTGAGGAAGAAGGGCCACAGGGTACTATCAAAGTTGCTTTGAAGTATCACCCTAAGACAAAGGTTAACGCGATTAAGAGTATTCAACGTGTTAGTCGTCCAGGTTTGAGAACATATAAAGGGACAAGTGAAGTTCCACGTGTTCTAAACGGACTTGGAATTGCCATCGTTTCAACTTCTCAAGGTTTGATGAGTGATAAGGAGGCAAGAGAAAAAGGAATTGGCGGAGAGGTTATTTGCTCTGTTTATTAATAGATAAAGAAGACAGGTTATGTCAAGAATAGGAAAAGCAATTATCAACTTACCTGCAGGGGTAGACATCAAGGTTGATGGCACAACTGTTACTGTAAAGGGTGCGTTGGGTGAATTGTACCAGGAACTAGATCCAGCTATAACAGTTGAGATTGAGGATGGCGTGCTGACGTGCGTACGTTCAAATGAAGATAAGCAGACGAAGGCTAATCACGGTCTTTATCGTTCATTGATCAACAATATGATCATTGGTGTAACTGCTGGATACGAGAAGAAGTTGGAGTTGGTTGGTGTTGGATACCGTGCGACAATGAAAGGTCAGCAATTGGATTTAACACTTGGATTCTCACACAATATTTCATTCATGTTACCAGCAGAGGTTAAGGCCGAAGCAGTAGCTGAAAGAGGTAAAAATCCAATCATCATCCTTAAGTCTTTTGATAAGCAATTGATCGGTCAGGTTTGCGCCAAGATTAGATCACTTAGAAAGCCAGAGCCATACAAGGGCAAAGGAGTTCGATTCGTAGGAGAACAAATTAGAAGAAAGGCAGGTAAATCAGCCGCATCAGCATAATTGAGTCATGGCAGTTAAGAAGTCAGATAGAAGAGACAAGATCCGTAGAAAGATCAGAGCGAGCATCATTGGAACCGCAGAGCGCCCAAGAATGTCGATTTTCAGAAGTAACAAGGGCATTTATGTTCAGCTTATTGACGATGCAAACGGAACCACTTTGGTTGCAGCATCTACTGGAGACAAAGGCATCGAAGGGTCAAAGGGTTCTAAGATCGAAGTATCTAAAATGGTAGGTACTGCAATCGCGGAGAAAGCTAAAGAAGCTGGAATTGACAAAGTGGTATTTGACCGAGGCGGTTACTTGTATCACGGTAGAGTAAAGTCATTGGCAGATGGTGCCAGAGAAGGTGGATTACAGTTTTAATACCGATCTGAAGAAAAAATGAAAAAGGTACAAGCAAAAGATACAGAGCTTAAAGACCGAGTGGTCGGTATTCAGCGTGTTGTAAAGGTGACCAAAGGTGGTCGTACTTTCAGTTTCTCTGCCATTGTCGTGGTTGGAGATGAGAAAGGAACTGTAGGACACGGATTTGGAAAAGCGAAAGAAGTTGTTGAGGCAATTTCAAAAGGAATTGAGGATGCTAAGAAGAACTTGATTAAGGTTCCTGTTATCAACGATACAATTCCACATCAACAAGAATTGAAGTACAGTGGTGCTCATGTTTTCATGAAGCCTGCAAGTCGTGGTACCGGTGTTATTGCTGGTGGTGCAATGAGAGCTGTATTGGAGAGTGCTGGAGTTAAAAATGTTTTGGCTAAGTCCAAGGGTTCTTCAAATCCACACAACGTAGTTAAAGCAACTTACAATGCACTAGCAGAAATGCGTGATGCATACCAAGTAGCTGACTCAAGAGGCGTGAGCGTTAATAAAGTATTCAACGGTTAAGAAAAGCTATTATGGCTAAGATCAAAGTAAAGCAGGTACGAAGTGCCATCAACCGTCCTCAACGACAGAAGAGAACGATTCAAGCGCTTGGTTTGAAGAAATTGAACCAAGTAGTTGAACATGATGATACACCAGCGATCAAAGGAATGATCGCCAAGGTGGCTCATATGGTTGAAGTAGTAGATTAATTTACGGGACAAGAAGCAAGAGATGAATCTCAGCAATCTGAAGCCGGCCGCTGGCTCTAACAAAAGCGGTAAAGTGAGAATTGGACGTGGTGAAGGAACCGGTAAAGGCGGAACTTCTACTCGTGGTCACAAAGGTGCCAAGTCTAGATCTGGATATAGTAAGAAGATTGGTTTTGAAGGTGGGCAGATGCCACTTCAAAGACGTGTTCCTAAGTTCGGTTTCAAGAACCCATTCAGAGTAGAGTATCGAGGTATCAATTTGGATACTCTTCAAGAATTAGCAGATGCTAAGAAATTGGAGAAAATCGATATCGCAACTCTAATTGATAATGGATTGGCGGATAAGAAGGATCTAGTTAAGATTCTTGGTAGAGGAGAACTAAGTGCGAAGGTTGAAGTGAATGTTCACGCATTTTCTGCATCTGCAAAAGCAGCAATCGAGGCAAAAGGAGGACAGGCTGTAACTATTGAGAAGTAATGAAGAAGTTCATCAGTACACTTAAGAACATTTATAGTATTCCGGACCTACGAACTAGGATCGGAAATACGCTGTTGTTCATTTTGATCTACAGAATTGGTTCTTACGTGGTACTTCCAGGAATCGATCCTGGTAAGTTGGACGCACTTCAAGCTCAATCTGCTGACGGTATTCTAGGTCTTATCTCAATGTTTACTGGTGGTGCATTCTCAAATGCTTCCATCTTCGCATTAGGTATTATGCCTTATATCTCTGCATCCATTGTATTGCAGTTAGCCGGATTGGCTGTTCCTGCATTACAGAAAATGCAGCGTGAGGGTGAAAGTGGACGAAAGAAGATTACTCAATACACTAGATATCTGACAATCATTATCTGTGGATTCCAAGGCCCAGGTTACATCGCTAACCTAATGTCTACGCTTCCAGCAGATGCATTTTTAATTGATCCATCATTCTTCTGGTTCTCATCTTGGTTGATTCTGATCACAGGTACCGTATTCGTTATGTGGTTGGGTGAGAAGATTACAGACAAGGGTATCGGTAACGGTATTTCACTATTGATTATGATTGGAATTATTGCTCAGTTGCCATTCGCAACTATGGCAGAGTTTGGTACTAGAATGACCGGTGGAAATGGAGGTCTGGTGATATTTATACTGGAAATTGCAGCACTGATGATTGTGATTACCGCTTGTATCATGCTAGTTCAGGGTACTCGAAGAATTCCAGTTCAGGTTGCAAGAGCAGCTATTTCTGGAAGAACCGCTTTACCACAAGGTGGAGCTCGTCAGTACATTCCTTTAAAAGTGAATGCAGCGGGTGTAATGCCAATCATCTTTGCGCAGGCAATAATGTTCGTTCCGGTAACACTTGGATCTTATGCCAGTGATGGTGCAAGTGCGTTTGTTGCGGCATTTTCAGACTTTGGTGGATTCTGGTACAACTTGGTCTTTGCCATCTTGATTATCGTTTTCACATACTTCTATACTGCTATCACCATCAATCCAAATCAAATGGCTGATGACATGAAGCGTAACGGAGGTTTCATTCCAGGTATTAAGCCAGGAAAGAGAACAGGAGAATACCTTGACAATATCATGTCAAGAATCACTTTACCAGGATCAATGTTCCTTGCGTTTGTAGCAATTATGCCTGCCTTCGCAATGTTGTTCGGAGTGAACATGCAGTTCTCTCAGTTCTACGGAGGAACATCACTATTGATTATGGTAGGTGTTGTATTGGATACACTACAACAAGTGGAGAGTCACTTGTTAATGAGACATTATGATGGTCTTATGAAGACTGGAAAGATCAAAGGTCGGTCTTCCATGAGCATGGCTGGATAATTATTAGAAAGGAAAGAGAATAGATCAATGGCAAAACAAGCTTCCATAGAGCAAGACGGTACAATAATCGAAGCATTATCAAATGCTATGTTCCGTTGCGAATTGGAAAATGGTCATGTTATCACTGCCCACATTTCAGGAAAGATGAGGATGTTCTACATCAAGATACTTCCAGGAGATAGAGTAAGAGTAGCAATGTCGCCATATGATTTAACAAAAGGACGAATTACCTACCGATACAAATAAGACGACATGAAAGTCAGAGCATCAGTTAAAAAGCGTAGCGCAGATTGCAAGATCGTAAAGCGCAAGGGTCGCGTTTATGTGATCAACAAAAAGAATCCAAGGTTTAAGCAAAGACAAGGCTAATCCTTGAATAACAGATAATCAATTACTGCAAATGGCACGTATTTCAGGTATAGATCTACCAAAGAACAAACGAGGAGAAATTGGCCTCACTTACATTTTCGGAATCGGAAAAGTAACAGCTCAGAAAATTTTGGACGCAACAGGTATCAACCGTAGCGTCAAAGTTGAAGAGTGGGATGATGATCAATTGTCAAGAATCCGAGAGACTATTCAACAGATTAAGACGGAAGGAACTTTAAGATCAGAGATCCAAACAAACATTAAGCGATTGATGGACATCGGTGCTTACCGAGGAATTCGTCATCGTGCTGGATTGCCACTTCGTGGTCAGCGAACCAAGAATAATTCAAGAACAAGAAAAGGAAAGAGAAAGACTGTTGCGAACAAAAAGATTGCAGCTAAATAATCTCTCACTCAATAAGTAAACAATTAGGTACAATGGCTAAAACGTCAAAAACCAGTAAGAAAAGAAACGTTAAGGTAGAAGCTGTAGGACAAGTCCACGTCAGCTCTTCCTTCAACAACATCATCATCAGCATTACCAACATGGCTGGTGAAGTGATTTCTTGGTCTTCTGCAGGAAAAATGGGTTTCCGTGGATCTAAGAAGAACACTCCTTATGCTGCTCAATTAGCAGCTGAAGAGTGTACCAAGGTTGCTGTTGAACTTGGAATGAGAAAAGCCAAGTGCTACGTTAAAGGACCAGGTGGTGGTCGTGAGTCTGCTATGCGAACTGTTCATAATTCAGGCATCGAGATCTCTGAAATCATTGACGTGACGCCACAGCCGCACAACGGATGTCGTCCTCCAAAGAGGAGAAGAGTATAATTGAAGTTGACCGACAGAAGAGGTTTTAAAAAATACAATTACCAATACAATGGCCAGATATACAGGACCAAAAACGAAGATTGCTAGAAAGTTCGGACAACCGATATTCGGACCGGACAAGGCGTTTGAAAAACGAAACTTCCCTCCAGGGCAGCACGGTAACGGACGAAGAAGAAAGAAGCAGTCTGAATACGGGCTTCAATTGATGGAGAAGCAGAAGGCTAAGTACACTTACGGTGTTCTTGAGCGTCAGTTCCGAAATCTATTCAAAAGAGCATCTGCGAAAGAAGGTGTAACAGGTGAGAACCTTTTGAAGTTCATCGAAGCAAGATTGGACAATGTGGTATACCGAATGGGTATCGCTCCAACACGAAGCGGTGCACGTCAGTTAGTTAGCCATAAGCACATTACTGTAAACGGAGGCGTTGTAAACATCGCATCTTATGCAGTAAAGCCAGGTGATAAAATTGCTGTACGTGAGCGTTCAAAGTCTTTGGAGGCAATCACAGATTCATTGGCAACAAGAAGCTCGGCTGATTTTGAGTGGATCACTTTTGATTCAACTAGCATGCAGGGTGAGTTTTTAAACTTCCCAATGAGAACGGAGATTCCTGAGAACATCAACGAGCAGTTGATTGTGGAACTATACTCCAAGTAATAGTTAGAACATTAGAACAGTATAAAAGACCCAAAATGGCAATACTAGATTTTCAGAAGCCCGATAAAGTGATCATGCTCAACTCTGATGAGCGAAACGGAGAGTTTGAATTCCGTCCTTTGGAGCCAGGTTACGGTATCACTGTAGGTAATGCCCTAAGAAGAATTCTATTGAACTCTTTGGAAGGGTTTGCAATCACTTCTCTTCGTATTGAAGGTGTTGATCATGAGTTCTCTACCATAGATGGTGTTGTTGAGGACGTTACCGAGATTGTATTGAACTTGAAGCAAGTACGTTTCAAGCGTCAGATTGATACATTGGATAACGAGCGAGCTTCTATCAACGTTGGTGGTCAGGACCAATTGACTGCTGGTGATATTGGTAAGTTCTTGTCTGGATTCCAGATCCTTAATCCGGATCTAGTTATCTGTAACATGGACAAGAAGGTGAAATTGAATTTCGAAATCACCATCGATAAGGGTAGAGGTTATGTTCCTGCTGATGACAACAAGCCAGTGAATGCTCCTATGGGAACTATCGCTACTGATGCCATCTTCACACCTATTAAGAATGTGAGATATGCAGTAGAGAACTTCCGTGTTGAGCAGAAGACTGACTACGAAAAGTTGGTTATGCATATTGACACTGACGGATCTGTTCATCCTAAGGATGCTTTGAAAGAAGCAGCTAAGATTTTGATCCATCACTTCATGTTGTTCTCTGACGAGAAAATATCCTTGGAGACTGAATCAAAGCTACCTGAGCAGGAGTTTGACGAAAACATGTTGCACATGCGTCAATTGCTCAAGACGAAGTTGGTAGACATGGATCTTTCTGTTAGAGCGTTGAACTGTCTTAAGGCAGCAGACGTTGAAACATTGGGAGACCTAGTTTCATTCAATAAGAACGATTTATTGAAGTTTAGAAACTTCGGTAAGAAGTCTTTGACTGAGTTGGAGGATTTGGTACATGCCAAGAACCTAACTTTTGGAATGAATTTGAGCAAGTACAGATTAGAGGAAGACTGAGATTAGTTGTGAGTTAAGAGTTACGAGTTGCTAGTGCGACTCAAGACTAGAAGCTCGAAACTAGAAACTGATTATATATTATGAGACACAGAAAATCATTCAACCACTTAGGCCGTCAGGTTGGACACCGTAAGGCAATGTTGGCTAATATGGCGTCTTCGCTTATCCTACATAAGCGAATCAACACAACTGTTGCCAAGGCAAAAGCTTTGCGTCAATTTGTTGAGCCAATCATTTCTAAAGGAAAAGTTGACAGCACACATTCGCGAAGAATGGCGTTTAGTTACCTAAGAGACAAGTATGCAGTAACCGAATTGTTCGGTGATGTAGCTTCTAAGGTAGGCGACCGTCCAGGTGGATACACTCGAATCATTAAGATGAACAACCGTTTAGGTGACAACGCTGCAATGGCGATCATCGAGTTGGTTGACTTCAACGATATGATTGTGAAGGAAGCTAAGTCTGGAACTGCTAAGAAAAAGCGAAGCCGTAGAGGTGCTGCTAAGAAAGCTGATCCTGCTGCTGCTGCTGCTCCAGCTGCTGAGGAAACTCTAGTTGAAGCTGCTCCAGAAGTAAAAGCTGAGGCACCTGCTCCAGTTGCTGAAGAGGCGAAGCCAGAAGTCAAAGCGGAAGCACCAGCTGCTGAAGCTCCAACCAAAGAAGAGAAGAAGGAAGAAGCAAAGGCTGATGAGGCTAAAGCTCCTGAGGCTAAGGCTGAAGAAAAGAAAGAAGACAATAAGGACGAGGATAAGAAGTAATTCTTTTTACCCTTTAAAAGAAAAAAGCCCCTTCCGCCTCAGGCGGAAGGGGCTTTTTGTTATTTGTGATGTATATTCGAAATATGGTTCGAGTGATTCTATTGGGGGTGTTTTAGGTGTTTTTAAATGGACACCGCATTAGTCATAGAAACCATTGTCGGCAGATACAACGCTGGAAAGAGTAAACGTACGATGACCTCAGACAATCTGAATTTAGCATTACGAGTTACATTTTTTGTCTTGTTCTCATTCATCTGCTCAGATTCCTTTGGCCAAAATTGGTTTAAAGCCTTTGAAGACCGTGACTATGTCGCCCTGCAAAGGCACATCGACAAGGGTAGAAACATTGACAGGGTTAATGACCAAGGAGTATTTGCTCTGTGGCTTGCTACCACCAAAGCAGATACAGTAATGATGAAGTTTCTCCTAGGTAATGGCGCAAACCCTAATTTTTCGACTAAAAAGAGTTCAGCGCCATTGGTTTTTTGTGCTCAAGAGGGCAACATGACACCCGCGCGCATACTCATTGCATACAATGCGAATGTGGAATTCACTCAAAACCTTCACAAGTTGTCCCCCATGAGGCAAGCCGTTCAAAATGGTTAAATATTTCCTCAAGAATGCGGCAGACGTGGACATTTTGGATGAAAGGAACATGTCTCCTTTGTTCCTAGCTAGTCAAAAGGGGTTTAAAGATATTGTTGAGATTCTTGTAGAGAACGGGGCTGAAGTCAATTTAAAGGACATTTATGGCGAAACAGCTCTATTCAAGGCCTGCAGACTTGGGAGAAAGGATATAATTGATTTTCTCATATCAAATGGCGCTGAGAAAAGATTGGTAAATATTAATGGTGCCAGCCTTTCCGATGTTGCTAAATTGAATGGTTATGAAATGTACGTTGACTAATCCAATAAAAACGCTTCCTATCAAAGCCTAATGCCAATTGAAGTACAGTTTAAAGATGGCAGTGTAGTGGTAGAGCGGTTGGTTGTGCAGCGGTGAGCTTACTCCGGTCAGGTCGAGTGATTTTGCGAAGCAAAATTGTATCGAGACCCTTGGGAGGAAACGCTTCTCGAGACACCTCCGCTTCGCTGCGGCACTCGAAGTGACACCTGAAGCAAGCTATTGATCAAAGTGTTTCTTCGATAAAAGGGGAAGTTCCTCGTAGTGACCCTTAATCAATGCCAACTTCTTTTTTCTTGACCATTTTTTCAGTTGCTTCTCAAACTGAATCGCCTTTTCTGGTGCGTTGAACATTTGCTGATAGACCAAGGTCAGGGGCCTTCTGGAAAAAGTGTAACAAGAAGGGTTTAAGCCACTTTCATGTTCTTCCAATCGTCTTTGAATATTGTTTGTGACGCCTGTGTAGAAGCTTTGGTCTTTGCATTCAAGGATGTAGACGAACATGAACTTCATGAATGAAAGGTATAGACTTCTCGATACACCTCCACTTCGTTCCGGCACTCGAAGTGACGCCCGGTCAGGTCGAGTGATTTTGCAGAGCAAAATTGTATCGAGACCGTTGTGTGAGGAAGGACTTCTCGATACTCGCTTCGCGAACTCGAAGTGACGATTATGAAGTCCCCTTACTCCGAATACTCACTTAGCTCCAACCACCTCAATTCCTTTTCCTCCAGTTTGGCAGTAACGGTTTCCAGTTCTTGGGCAAGTTCCATCAGCTTTTCATGGTCGGCTTCAACGAGTAGCTTTCCATTCAAATCAACCTTCTGGGCTTCCAGCTTGGGTATGTCTACCTCCAATAGGCCAAACTCCCGCTTTTCATTAAAGCCCATTTTCTTTTTGTCCGCGTAACTCTCGGCAGCCTTTGGCTGTAGGGCCTTGGCCGTTGCCTCTTCCTTCTCGGTCTTATCCTGTTGCGCCTTCCAGACGGTGTACTGGCTATACGTACCTGGGAAGTCCTTTATCTTCCCATTGCCCTCAAACACAAAAAGGTGGTCGCTCAACTTATTCATGAAATGACGGTCGTGCGTCACGATAACCAAACAGCCTTCATATTCTTCCAAGAATTCCTCCAGTACATTAAGGGTAAGGAGGTCGAGGTCGTTGGTTGGCTCATCCAGAATTAGGAAATTCGGATTGGCCATTAGTACTGTAAGTAGGTAGAGTCGCTTGCGTTCTCCACCACTCAGTTTGTTTACGCGTTGAAAATGCGAACTCCTTGGAAAGAGGAACCGCTCCAACATCTGCGCAGCCGATATGGTCTTGCCTTTTTTAAGGGGGATGAACTCGGCAATGTCGGTGATGACCTCCTTCATCCGTTTGTCCTCCTTCAGCTTCATGCCTTCCTGTCCGAAGTACCCGAACTTAACCGTGTCTCCAATTACAACCTTGCCGCCATCTGGTTCTTCCTCACCAATAATCATCTTCAAAAAGGTGGACTTACCCGACCCATTGAATCCCACAATGGCCATCCGCTCCCTATGTTGGAACTTGTAGTCCAGCCCATCTAGGATTATCTTATCCCCATACTGCTTCTTTACTTTGTGCAGCTCCACGATCTTACCACCCAGTCGTTCTAGGCTGATTTCCAACTTCAACTCATCCCTTTTTAGATTGGTCTTGGCTGTTTTCTCTACATCGTAAAACGCACCTTCTCTCGACTTAGACTTGGTGGTTCGTGCCTTTGGCATCCTACGCATCCAGTCCAGTTCCTTTCTATAAAGATTCTGTGCCTTATCAACATTGGCCTTCTGTACGTCTTCCCTGTTCGATTTATTCTCAAGGTAAAACGAGTAGTTGCCCTTGTGTCGGTAGATCTGGCTGTCCTCCAATTCTAGGATGTTGTCACACACCCGATCAAGGAAAACCCGATCGTGCGTTACCATTAGTAAGGTTCGGTCGGCCGTATTCAAGAACTTCTCCAGCCATTCGATCATTTGAAGATCCAAATGGTTGGTTGGCTCATCCAGTATGATCAAGTCGGGTTCATCAACCAGCAGCTTGGCCAAAGCGACACGCTTTCTCTGACCTCCGGATAACGTTCCGGTCGGTTGATCCAGATCGGTAATGTTTAGTTTTCCGAGTACCTCTTTAATAGTGCTTTCCAGATTCCATGCATTCAGGCTGTCCATTTTATTGAAAGCAGCCTGATAAGCTTTGTCGTCATCTGGATTAAGCAGACACTTCTCGTAATCCCGAACTGCCTTCATGCGCTCATCCTCTGCGTTCAGAATGGCATTCATAACACTTAAGTCCTTAGGGAACTGTGGGTCCTGTTGCAGGAAACCCATTCGGAGTTCTCGCCTTTTGACTACTTCACCAGCCTCAGGCGGTTCAAGGCCTGCAATGATGTTCAGTAATGAAGTCTTTCCGGTTCCATTTCGGGCAACCAGCGCCACTTTCTGTCCTTTGGAAATTCCGAAGCACAAATCTTCAAAAAGCACGCGTTCACCATAGGATCGCTTTAGATTCTCTACTGAGAGGTAGTTCAATTGGAGGTAGGAGTATTGAGTACGGTGTACTCGGATTAAGCCGCGAAGATCGCTCATTAATGCAACAATCAGGCTTGTCTATATTTGATAAATATGGACAATTCGTTATCTTCGAGTTCTACAAATTGAACGAACCATGAATATCAGCTTCACTAAAAAGCAAGAAGATTATATCGCATCACAAGTAGCAACTGGAGATTTTCAGAATGCAAGTGAGGTAGTGAGAGACGCCATGCGGCTCCATTTGCATTACAGGCATAAGATGTTGGAAGAATTGCGAGCAGCTATTGACGAAGGATTAAATAGCCCAGTTTCTGACAAGACAATGGATGACATTCTTCAGGAACAACGGGCCAAGTATAGCAAGAAGTGAGTGGTTACCAGCTTAGCCTAAGAGCTGTAACAGATATTGAGGAAATATTTCAATTTTCGGTTCTCGCGTTTGGCTTATCTCAAGCTGAAAAGTACCATGCCGAACTTGAAAATGTGTTTGCCACGATTGCTTCAGATAACAGGATTGGAAAAACGAGGAGTGAATTACGAATTGGTCTTAGAAGCTTTGCCTACAGAAACCACATAGTCTTCTATAAGATTCTAAAAGATGGGATATTTATATCAAGAGTGCTCCATGGAAGTAAAGATTTGCCAGAGCAATATTTTGGAGATATCTAGTCCCTACATAACTATCTGAGTTTTCCTTTTAAAGCAGCGGCTGTATATGAGCCTTTCACTTCCATCAATTCCTCTGGTGTTCCCTGGAAGAGGACTTCCCCACCACGGTCTCCACCTTCGGGGCCAAGATCGATTAGATGATCGGCACACTTGATCACATCAGGATGATGCTCAATCAACACAATTGTGTGTCCTCGGTCGATCAATGCATAGAACGAGGCAAGCAATTTATTGATGTCATGAAAGTGCAGGCCAGTTGTGGGTTCGTCAAAGATGAACATGGTTTTGCCTGCACTTTTTCCTTTCGCAAGGAAGTAGGCCAGTTTGATTCGCTGGGCTTCACCGCCAGAAAGCGTATTCGAAGATTGTCCCAAACTCACGTAGCCAAGGCCGACATCTTGCAACGGTTGTAGCTTCTTGGCCACTTTAGGTTCAAACTTGCCAAAGAAGGCAATGGCATTGTCAACGGTCATGTCAAGCACATCGGCAATACTCTTACCTTGAAACTCGGCTTCGAGTACATCCGACTTAAATCGTCTTCCATTGCAGTTATCGCACTTCATTACGATGTCTGCCATAAACTGCATCTCAATCCGAACCACACCTTCTCCTTCACACACATCGCAGCGGCCACCAGCTACATTAAAAGAGAAATGCTTTGGTTTGAATCCGTGTCCTTTGGAAACGGGTAGCTCCGAATACAAAGCCCGAATCTCATCGTATGCCTTTATATAGGTAACAGGATTACTTCGAGATGATCGGCCGATCGGGTTTTGATCTACAAATTCTACATCCGAGATGCTATCCAATTGCCCATCCAATCGTTCGAATTGTCCGGTCTTTCCACCAAAACCACCCAAGTGCCGTTTCAGAGCAGGGTGGAGGATATTCCGAACAATGGTGCTCTTGCCAGAACCACTAACTCCCGTAATCACGCTCATGGCGTTCAGAGGAAAACTGACGTTCACATTTTTCAAGTTGTGCTCTCGAGCGCCTAAAACATGAATGACACCTTTGCCGGGTCTACGCTTTTCTGGAACGGGAATTTCCATTGCACCGCTCAGGTATTTAGCCGTCAGGGTTGTTCCGTCTTTGTCGATTTCCTTTCTGGTTCCAGTAAACACGACTTCGCCACCAAGCGTGCCGGCTTCAGGGCCCATATCAATGATCAGATCAGCTGCGTCCATGATGTCCTCATCATGCTCCACAACAATTACAGTATTACCAAGGTCACGAAGTCGTTCGAGGATAGAGATCAATCGCTCGGTATCTCTAGAATGAAGGCCGATACTCGGTTCATCCAATATGTACATGGATCCTACCAAGCTACTCCCGAGGGAAGAAGCAAGGTTTATCCGTTGTGATTCTCCACCGGAAAGAGAGTTGGAAAGTCTATTCAGAGTAAGGAAGCCTAATCCGACATCATCCAAATAGCCAAGTCGTGATTTGATTTCAGTCATTAACCGTTTGGCTATTTCCTTTTCCGTTTTGTCCAAATCAAGGTTATTGAAAAATGGAATGAGCCTTTCAATGGGGATTAGGAGTAGTTCAGAAATGCTCTTGCCACCAATTTTCACGTAGTTGGCATCTTGTCTCAAGCGTGTTCCATCACATTCTGGGCAGTCCGTTCTTCCGCGGTATCGCGAAAGCATAACCCGATATTGAATCTTGTAGCTCTTTGCTTCCACCATTTTGAAGAAAGCGTTCAACCCACGGAAATGCTCGTTTCCTGTCCAAAGCAATTTGGACTCCAAGGCACTCAATTCATATATAGGACGATGTATGGGAAAGTCAAACTTGGCCGCATTCATAATCAGCTCTTCTCTCCACTTACCCATGGATTCACCTTTCCAGCAAACAATCCCTTCCTCGTAAACACTCTTAGCTCGATCTGGAATCACTAGATCCTGATCAATACCGATTACGCTTCCGAATCCTTCGCAACGCTTACAAGCACCATAAGGATTATTGAACGAGAACAAGTCAGCGGTTGGCGGTTCGAATTCCATTCCATCCGCCTCGAAGCGGGTAGAGAAGGAGCGAGGCTCGATTCCTTTGCCTCCATCAATTAATACCAAACAATGGTCATGGCCTTCTTTGAGGCAATTGTCAACGGCATCCACAATTCGCGTTTCAAGATCCTCGTCATCCTTTCGGACAACCAATCTGTCAATCATAACGTCCAATTCTGAATCTTCAAACTTGGCTTTTGGGTCAATGTCGTCCAATCGTTGGACTTCACCATTTAGGCGAATCCGGTCGTTTCCTTGGTTTTGAAGCGTGGAGATTCTCAATGACATCTCTTCAGCCTTAAACTTGCCTAATGGCGCAAACAGCATCATTTTCGAGCCGTCATCTACTTTCAATAACTCCTTAGTAATCGTAGAAGCCGTGTGCTTCTTCACTTGATTCCCGGAAATAGGGGAAAACGTTCGGCCAATTCGAGCATACAGCAATTTGATGTAGTCGTAAATCTCTGTACTCGTACCTACAGTACTTCTAGGATTACGCGTGTTTACTTTCTGGTCTATCGCAATTGCAGGGGCAATTCCAGTAATTCGATCTACTTCTGGCTTGTCAATCTTGCCCATAAACTGTCGGGCATAAGAAGACAGACTCTCCACATATCGTCTTTGTCCTTCGGCATAAAGCGTATCAAATGCCAATGATGATTTACCTGATCCAGACAATCCTGTGATCACCACCAGCTGCCCATGAGGAATTTTTACGCTAATATTTTTAAGATTATGAACCCTTGCACCAGTAATTTCAATCACATCTGGCACAGAAATGGTGGGTTGTTCATCGATCATTCGGTTAATATCTGTTAATTGGGTAAATCGTTAGAACTGAAACAAATCAAGCGCTAACTTGTTGACTATCAGTTTGAATAGTTGCTTTTAGTAGCTTTTGAAGAGTATAAATGTTGTTGCAATTGCCTGCAAAAGTAGCCAAACGGGTAACCGCCAATGATAGTAATGAGTAAGTTTGTTTAAGCAACCTGAAAATAATATCGCGTTCATACAATAAGCGCAAAAAGGTCGCGTTAAATCATACATCAACCAGATAAATCAATCGCCATAAGCAAAAGTTCTACTCTAACTATTTATTCACCATCTAAAGAGGAGAACCATGCGATTGTCAACGTTAAGCGATTCGGAGCTTATCCGTCTGTATACTTCTGGGAACGAAGCTTGTTTTGAAGAATTGGTAAATCGGCACAAAGACCGGATATACACCTATCTGGTATTGTTGCTAAAGAACCGGGATCTTGCCCAGGACTTTTTTCACGATACATTAATTAAGGTTATTCAGTCCTTGAAGAAGGGTAAGTACCTTGAAGAAGGAAAATTCAGACCATGGGCATTGCGTATTGCCCACAACTTGGTGATCGATCATTTCAGAAAGCAGCAGAAGATGCGCCTTCAGCGATCAACCGATGAGTTCGATGTGTTTTCAACCATCAGCCATGAGGATATGAACGTGGAAGAGGAGATGATACACGACACGATCATCGCAGATATGCGAAAGCTGGTTACTTTTCTGCCATACGATCAACGGGAAGTTTTGCTGATGAGGATTCACGCCAAGATGAGTTTCAAGGAAATAGCGTGGTTATCTGGAGTGAGTATTAATACAGCTCTTGGGCGTATGCGTTACGCATTGATTAACCTTAGAAAGCTAATGGAAGAGCACAATATCAAGCTTGTGGCTTGATTAGTAACGGACTTAAATTGAAAGGCGATTCGAAAGAATCGCCTTTTTTTTATGCCGTTCACAATAAACCTTAAAAGAGGACGTACTGAAGATGTGACTAACCACAAAACATATACATGGATAACACCTCTACCTACCCATTTTCTGACAACAATTTTGAGCCATTGGCCACGCAAGGATTCGATTTGAACGAAGAATGCGAAACTCTTCACATGGTGGAGGACGCGCTTCGAAACTTGAAATTCACTCCAGATTCTTCTGTTGTTAATCGCGCTTTGGCTTATTCTAAGTCCTACAACCATGCGGAATCCAAGATTATTGGAGACGGAATTGGTTTGACTTTGAATTGATTCACGTTCTCATCATTGCTGGATGAGTACAACGAATTTCAATATCCGTGTTTACGGGATTCTTTCGGATTCTGTAGGACGGATTCTGATTTCCCACGAACGCATTAAGAATCAGGCCTACGTCAAGTTTCCTGGCGGTGGGTTGGAATATGGCGAAGGTCCATCAGCCGGCCTCAAACGAGAATTTATTGAAGAACTTAATCTGCCAGTTTCGGTGGATGAATTACTTTACACAACTGATTTTTTCATTCAGTCAGCCTTCAAAGAAGAAGATCAAATTATTAGCATCTACTATCGGGTCTCTTCAATTGAGTTGGATACGATTTCGACAGTGGAACAATGGCCAAGTGATGAATCAGTAATTGAATTGAAGCAAATTTTTCAGTGGATTATACCTTCTGAGTTGGCAGAGGAACAACTAAATTTCCCCGGGGATCGGGCTTTACTCAAGCACCTGCTAGCAACTCGAAACTAGCAACTTGCTACTAATTATCCGTATAAATCCTTCCCTGACGCCAAGAGTCCACAGCCTGATACCAGCTGTTCTTATAGATTGGTGAACGATCAAGCTTGTAGTCGTTATCCGTAAACGGATTCTGCATTTTCAGGAAACTCAGATTGAGTGAAGAAACGTGTCCCTCTTCACCGTAGATCCAGATCTCGCTATGTGAGTTTTTATAGAGGGTATTGGGTGGGCCGTAAACCAAGTAGACCAAACCTCTATCCGTTTTCCAGCCATCTGCGTGAGAGGTAAAATAGGAATTTGCATCCTGAACTCTTCCATAGAATTTGCCAATCAAATCTTTTGCTCGTCTGCGGTCGCCAGCAATTTTTAGCCAGAACCGATCGATTGCGACTTTCTTATCCTCAGCGTCTCTAATCTTCTTGAATTCGTTCTTGCTGTTCAGAATTCGAAGAGGAGCAATCATATGATCCAACTTCTTCACGAACGGAAAATCAGGACTGAACCGGAAGAGGGTGAATCCCTGCATAACCGTATCCACCACTTGGATATGATAGAATCCTTCCGCATCGAATGAAACGGGTTGTCCCAGCTGAATTTGAAATGTGCTGTCGGCAGTAAGGTCGAAAACCTTGTCAGGCTCTACGGAAAACGGTGGTGGCGCAATTGGAAACTCTCTGTCGTAGAAATTGACTGTTGCGTTCGAATACTTGCCAGTATTATGACTGATCAGGTATTGACCATCGCTTAGTTTGTCCCCATCCAAAGTGAAGTCCGAATCCGATTTACGAACGGTGAAGAATTGTCGACAATTGTGATTGCGTCTATCTATTTCAATAAATTTTTGAACCATCAACCCACGGTTATTGTCACGTAGATGGATTTTCAACATGCTTATTTCCCGAGAAGAAGGCTTTAAATTGATTCTGCCGGAAATGAATTTGCTTTCCTTTTGTTGAGCACTGTCCTTGTATAAAACGACAGTGCTATCCAAGATTGCTACAGACGCTAGATCACTCAACACCTCGTATCTCAAACGGAACTCAGAACTGAAATACCCAGACTTCGGGTTTTGCAGATAAAGAAGTTCATTGGAGTTGATTCGGAAATCTATGTACGATATGGAATCATTGAGGTGCCCAACTACGAACTGCGGATCCAAGATTGGCATGTCTCCATCGTATAGGTATGCCATGTTCTGATTGCTCACTCGCTCGGTAAAGCAACCCGTGAAGGCAAATCCAAGCCCAATTAGTAGAAAACCAAAAAGCCTATTCATCAATATCTTGTTCTTCGGTCAGTTGTTTGGGCAATTCCTTTTTAGGCTGAATTCCCATTTTCCTCAATTCCTCTGTTCTTCTAACCAGGTTTCCAGAACCTTGGTTTAGCTTGTTCATGGCCTCGCCATATACTTTTTTGGTGGAGTCTAGCCTATCACCAATCTTAATCATGTCTTCCGCAAACCCAACAAACTTGTCGTACAAGGCAGCACTTTTAACAGCAATGGCCTCTGCATTCTTTGATCGTCTTTCTTGCTTCCATACGGAAGAAACGGTGAATAAGGTCGCCAGTAATGTAGAAGGACTGACAATTACAATCTTCTTGCTCTGGGCATAATGGAACAACTCCGTGTCTGCCTGAATTGACAAGCTGAAACTTGATTCAATTGGCATGAACATCAGGACATAATCAGGACTATTCAAGCCAATGCCTTTTTGGTAATTCTTGTCTTGCAAACCTTTTACGTGTGCCTTTACAGAGGTGATGTGTGCCTTAAGATGATGCTCCTTGTCCTCTTCAGAATCAGAATTGGTGTAGCGTTCGTAAGCAATCATCGACACCTTACTGTCGATAATCAAGTGCTTGTCATCTGGCAAATAGATTACAACGTCAGGCTGAATTCGATCACCCTGTTCGTTGTGCATTGAGTCCTGCGTTTTGTACTCTTCACCCTTTACCAAGCCAGAACTTTCGAGGATTCGCTCAAGGATCATCTCACCCCAGTTCCCCTGCATTTTCTGATCACCTTTCAATGCAGAAGCTAAGTTGTTGGCCTCTTGACTGATTTTTTGATTCAGCTCCATCAGCTGTTTGATCTCGCCTTTCAATTCAGCTTTCTCCTTCTTTTCCTCTCCGTAATTGCGTTCAACCTTCTCCTCAAAGTCTTTAATGCGTTCGCGTAATGGCTTTAAGATTGACTCAATATTATCCTTGTTCTTTTCTGTGAACTTCTCCGATTTCTCTTCCAATATTTTATTGGCCAGATTCTGAAATTCAGTATTGAATCGCTTGTTCAAATCCTCGAACTCTTTCTTCTGATCTGCCTGTCGTTCTTCCTGATCTATGAAATGCTGACGTGAAGAAGCCAGCGACTTTTCAGATTCGTTGAACTTTGACCTAACCTCTTCTAACTCGGTTTTTAATTGATTACGCTCCTTTATAAGATGAGATTCAGACTGCTCTAACTTCGCATTGATGAGCTGCTGTTCCTGAAGTTTCTCAGTAGATTGATTGTCAATCTCTTGCCCGCCTGCCTTCGCTTTCGCAAGTAGAAAACCTACCGCGAATCCAACGCCTAATCCTATCAATAACAACACAACTTCCATCAGGGCTTGAAGGTAATAATTAGCTTGTCCATGTTGAGGTTCATACGACCTAAAAACCATCCTAGTTGAAGAAGCTATTTGTAAATGGCTTTAATTCAGATATTCGCGGGGATATGCCAAAGCAGATTTTAGAGGAAATGAGTCGGGTAGGGGGGGTTGTCCAACTTCCTGAAGGACGTATGCGTTACGAAGTTGAAGGGCCAGAGGATGGAGAAGTGATTGTATTGATTCATGGATTGGCCGGACACATGCATATATGGGACAAGAATTTTCACGAGTTGGCGAAAAATGGCTTCCGAGTCATTCGGTACGACATTTTCGGACGTGGATTCAGCGAGCGAATTGAGCAAGTGCACAATTCAGATTTGTTCGTTGGGCAGTTAAAAGGGCTTGCAGACCATTTGTATCTAAAAAAGCCATTTCATCTTATGGGGCTTTCAATGGGCGGAGCCGTATCTATTCGATTTACAAGTGCTTATCCTGAATTGGTGAAGTCGCTGGTGCTGGTTGATGCATTTGGGATACCCACTCCAAATGATCCGTTATTGCTGATTACTAGGCCAAAGTATTTGGGAGAGGCTTTAATGGGTTCAGTAGGCGGCCCCTTCATAAAAGCAGCAACTGCGCGTGGTGTAAAAGAACCTAAAAAACACACTGGCTTTAGAAAGTGGTTTACCGCTCCAATGTCCAAGGTTCGATCTAAACGAGCGCTACTGAGTAGCCTTAGAAACTTTATGGTGGAAGACCATCTTCCACATATCGATAAAGTAGAAAGCCTACCTATCAAGAAATTGATCGTTTGGGGCGAGCATGATAAAGTGCTTCCGCTCAACTACGGAAAGCAATTACATTCCAAGATTCCATCCGCCAAAATGGAAGTGTTTGAGAATTCCGGACACATTCCTCATTATGAGGAGCCAGAACGCTTTAACGAGCTTGTTTCTGGTTTTGTGAACGAACAAATGTCCACGTAAAAGGTTAAAACAATAGATGAATTGGATAGTTAAGATTATAGTTTCCTCGCTGGCCGTAATGTTGGTTTCCTACCTTCTTCCGGGTGTTACAGTAGAAGATTACGCTGCAGCTCTTTGGGTGGCCTTTGCGCTTTCAATCCTAAATTCGGTTCTCAAACCGATATTGATTCTTCTAACAATTCCGGCCACGATTTTATCGCTTGGCTTGTTCCTTTTCGTTATCAATGCCGGCATTATTCTCATTGCGGATTACTTGCTTAGCGGGTTTGGCGTGGATGGATTTTGGTGGGCATTACTCTTCAGTCTGTTGCTTTCGGTGGTTACGTCTATCCTCGAATCCTCAACTAAGAAAAAGCGTAAGGAGCGTTAATCTGCAATTTATTGGGTAGGGAAACGTTCTAGATTTGTCGGGGATGCAACTCGGCAGACCCGCTCCTCACCATATCAAGGCAGATACAGAGGGGTGGGTTTCTTATTTTAGATCTTTTAAATAGATCTCCAAATCGCAGGCCATTTTCAAGTCATTCTTTGCGTGAGGATATAAATCGGTCATTGTGCAACTAGAATCCAATTTGTACTCTAATCTGGCGTACCAGTTCTGTAAAGCCTGCTTCATTGGAATGACTGATTCTTCTGGAATCAAAACTTCGCATTGCATTTTGACGCACCCAAGTTCCAACATCAGTTTCTCGCTTGCCTTGTACAAAGACGAGGCGATGCCTTTGCCTCTTAAATTAGCCGGAACTACCAACATACCGAACCAACCTAAGGATGGGTCAAGTTGTTTTGTGTGCACTACCCCAACGAGATATCCGTCCAAATAAGCTGAGATGATCTCGCCCTTTTCAATTGATCGGATAATGAAGGCTTCGGAGGTTCTTAAATGGCCATCCTTCCAAACTGGGGCTTCTTCTACCGCATAAACGTCATTAATCAAATCCGCAATCGCTTTCGAGTCCGAGTTGTTTAATGTGGCTTGATCAATTTTAAGATCCATCTTGGATTTTACAATGCAATAATCTTCTCTAATTCTTTGGTAGGAGTGATTTGATCTCTGTTTAGAGAATACTCCTGCTTTAGCCCCTTTACGAAATACATATCGATTAACCCTTTGCCTTTCGCATCAATCTTACCTCGGTATTCGCATTCAAAATACTCTTTCACAAGATCGTAAGTTGTTCCGGAAATATTCACTTTTCCAGCCTCAGAGGTTGATTCCATTCGACTGGCTGTGTTTACCGTATCGCCCCAAACATCGTAAGCAAACTTCTTTTTACCTACAACTCCAGCTGTCAATGGACCGGTGTGTACGCCAATTCTAACTTCCCAGAATTTCTCGCCTTTCTCTTTTTTCTCCTCCGCAATTTCACGCATTACATTTCGAAGCCTCAATGCGCAGAGAGTAGTGGCAATTGGGTTGCTTTTATTCTTAATGGGAACACCGCCAGCACACATGTATGCGTCACCGATAGTCTTGATCTTCTCTAGGCTGAGTTCCGTAACAATATCATCAAATTGGATGAAGCACTTGTCAAGTTCCGCAACCAAATCTTCTGGTTTCGTCTGCTCTGCAAACTTGGTAAAGCCTTTGAAATCAGTGAAAAGGACTGATGCCATATTATAATGTTTGGCGGTTGCTTTACCGTTGGCTTGTAGCTCTTCGGCCGTCTCTTTTGGAAGAATATTAAGTAGTAAATCTTCCACTTTGCCTTTCTGTTCTTCCAATTCCACCGTACGCTTTTTCACCATCGTTTCCAAGGCGCGTTGCTGATCACGAAGACTTCGTTCTCGCATTTTGATCACAAGGAAAACGAGAAGAATCAGAACCAACCCGTATATCAAGACCATGTACCATCGCTTCCAAATCATTTCTTCAATCTGAAATGAGACAGAATTGACGGCAGTAACCTGACCGAGAATATTTCTTGCACGTATCTCAAGAGTGTAAACCCCAGCAGGAATAAATGGGATCTCGATACTCGCGCTTGGGCTCCAACGGCTCCAGGTATCCTTCAAGCCAACAAGTCGATATTGATAGTCGGTGCCATCAC
Organism: Bacteroidia bacterium; assembly: GCA_047611425.1. Taxonomy (GTDB): domain Bacteria; phylum Bacteroidota; class Bacteroidia; order UBA10329; family UBA10329; genus JBLFWJ01. Next base: position 43,863 of record JBLFWJ010000001.1, read on the forward strand.
TCTTTAAGTAGAAAGGAGCTGAGATTAGAAATTCCAGCGAGTTCTTTTTATGAACTGTCAACGCTTCTGATAGCGAGAATCGAGTTCCCGATCCGTCCATCATCTGACGGATATATACATTGAAAATCTCGCCAACAGAGGAGTCTGCTTTCGCGTCAATCCTGATTAGGTTTTGACTTCCATCCACAACCCACAAATGGCCCTTACTGTCACGATGAATGTCACGTGGGTCATCAAAAAGCTCTAAAAACCGTGCGTTTCCATCATCAGATCCATCAAGTGGTAACCAATTTTGACCATTGTAAAACCAATTGTTTCCAGGACCATTCAATCTGTATTCCCCATTCCCAGAAAGGAATAGATGGCTGTTTGCGGTAGGCAACATCCGATCGACATCAGAGCTGTAAGTGAATATTCCGGATGGGAGTAGGAAGTGAAGCTTATCATCAATGCTGGCAATCTGAACTGACTCAGAAAAGTCAGGCCCAAACAGGTATTCCTTTTTACCAATGGCTCGGCCGGATTCGTCAAGATCGATATGCCATGCCGTGTTGTCGGAACTTATCCAAAGATCTATTGCTCCGTCTTCGGCAACGCTGTAAATATTGGCATCAATGCTATCGGTGGTTGTTCGAATAATCCAAGAATCACCAACATGTTCCAGCGTTTGGTATCCGGTAGAGGTACAAACGTAGAAGCGGTTTTTCTTAGATGAAGTAGAAATGTGGTTTACATAGATGTTCTCAATAACAGGTTCGGCACGACTTCCGAAAACTTCAAAAACGCCAGTGTTGGTTGCCACGAGGAGTTTTCCCTGATATTGTACAAACTGCTTAGATTTTACATCAAGACCTTCTACCCGTTTGAATAGATAACTTGAGGCCTGTTCCATACGAGTTTGCTTTGCACTTACCGTGGGAATTGACACGTTATCTGGAACCAGCTGTTCTTTGGTCGTTTCTTTAGTAAGTTCTGGTTCTGTCCCAGCTGATTTTTCCGCTTGAATGACCTCAACAGGTGCCTCTTTCTGTTCTTTTTCCTGTTGTCTGCGTTCCTTTTTCAGTTTGCGCCTCAGCTGACGTTTCTCTTTTAGAGATAAGTCATCTGGAATCAAATCTTCAATGTCAACATCCTTTTCAGGTTGGTTGGTGCTTTTTATAGCTGACTGAACACTCGGTTTCTTCGCTAAAGGTTTTGAAACTTTGGGTTTGACCTCTTGTGCTTTTTGTTCTTCTTGCTCTTGAAGAACTTTCAAAAACTCAGCTTTATTGGCTGATTTTGTCAAGTAAAACACACCATTGTTGGTTCCAACATAAAGTCTGCTTCCATGCTTGATGCTCGTCAGAAGGTTTCCTTCAATTCCTGGGTATGCAGAGAAATCATTAATTGGAACTTCCAGATCTACTCTTGTAATTCCCAACTCGTGTGCAATCCAAAGGCCACCATTTCGATCTCGACACATGGCCATAACTTCATTGTCCGGTAAGCCTGTTCGATAATTCAGAGTGAATAAAGTTTCACCATTTTTTCCGTCAACAACGATACATCCACCCGAAATGGTTCCGACTACATATCGGTTTCGATCCAGGGCAAGTCCGGAGGTCATCATGTGTTCGTCTAGATAAGCGTGATCATCAGGATTGATTTCCATAAAACGCTTACCGTTAAATTCAATCAATCGTTCGTTGGCTGTTCCAATCAGCGTTTTTCCTTTTTCGGGTTCAATGCTGAAAAGGATTTGCTCGTCCGCTTCAAAAGGGCGAGTAGGAAGGGAGATGATGGAATCTTCATATAGAATATCCAACGTACCAGCGGTTTTCTTTATAAAGAACCTTGCACCTGAAACAAATGCTCCATCATAAATGGCATCACCTACATCTTTCAATTTTGTTGGAACCGATTCCAGTTGAAGATCGGTGATGAATACGGCAGTTGGGGAATAGAAAAAAACATGCTCTCTATTCACCAATATGTCGGTAAAATTGTGTCCAATATCAACGCTATCCAACAAACGGGAATAACTGTATTTCCCAGTAGGATCTTGTTCCAATTTCCCAAACTCTCCGCTCAATGCTACTAGCACCTGATCGGTACCTTCAAGCAAAACCAATTTATGAGGTATTCCAGGTATCTCGATGTTTCCCCAATTGGCCCCGTCATAAGTGAAAATTCCTTGCCTCTTGGCAATGAGAATCACCTCGTTATTATCTTGAACCATGTCGTATGTCCGTGAGTCTAGCGGAATACCCTGTGCATCAATATTGGTAAGAAATGGCTGACCGTTTTGTGCCAAAATAAGTTGGCCACATAACAGAAATAAGAGGAGGAATAAATGCTTCAATACACTGGTTTGGAATGGCTGGCTAATATAGCTGATCGATAGTGTAGTACTGTCTGTTGAGGCGCATTTTATAAATGAAAAATGCCGCAAAAGCGGCATTCAAAGTAATTTCTTCACAACGTAGTTGGTTAGTCCACTTCAATCATCTTAAAGGGAACGTCAATTATGCTTTGGTAGTCTTCACCAGCCTCTAGCATGTCCTCATCATCCTCCTCGTAATACCAATTGATGACAATTTCGTTGCCGTTTTGCCACAGACCTTCTGCCTTTTTCAAAAGGTCAAGTAAGCACTTGCTAGAACTCGTATTGAAGTATTCCAACTGTATCTCAATAGTAGTCTTGGCTCTAGGGCTAGCGCTATACGTCTCTAGCCAATCCACAAGTGGTTTGTAAAATTCAATGCTGTTTTCCGGGATCGATCTTCCCTTCAACAAAAGACTGCCCTGTTCTGGGTCGAAATTGATAATCGGTGTCTTTGGTGTTCCGTCAAGTAATATTGGATCCATGGTGCAATTATTTATTGTTCTACGTTAATGTTTAATGTGAAGAAAGTGTGTTCGTTATTTATTGGAGTGAAATCATAGGCTAGTTTTTGTCCTGTTTTTCGAGCAATGTCAACCATACCAAGGCCACTTCCACCTTTGCCACTACGTTGGTCATTGTTCAATATTTCTTTATACAGTTCTCGAAGACCTTCTGGTTCTCGAGAATTGATGTCTTCAAGATTTGTCTTTAAATCGTCAGCTCTATCGGTTTGAACATAATTGCCCGTAATAATTCGGTAACCCTTGTCGTCCAACCCAATCATAAAAATGGCAGATCTATCACTATCTTCTTTCTCGCCTAAATTTATTGGCACCGCATCTACATGATGATAGAGGTTCTGTAAACACTCTACCATTACGTTATATACTTTCTTACGAGTTCTCGGAGCTTCCTGAAACGTATCCAATCGCTGCTCCATTATCTGGAGAATGGACGACATCAGTTCAGCTGTAATATCTCCTTTAAAAGAGAGTAGGATGTTGTTCATATTCATCCTATCATACAACTCGTATATGTCTATTCCGCTTACAGGTTTTCTAGTTGACACGTCAGTGGTAGGTTTATTCTCGTCTATCATTAATGAAATTACCGCTTGGATTAATGGTCTTAAAACCAAGTAGAATTGGCTCTTTTACCTCAAATTTCACGTAGGGTTACATCTGCTATGTTTTTTTGTCCAAAGCGCGACTGCACGATACATGTAGCGACTTTCTAATTTCCGGCTAATCCTGATATGGAGTGTCAATTCATAGACAAACTAGATTTGAAGGTCTATTTTTGTCGCTATGTCCAAAACACAAGAGATAGAGTGGTTTGAGAGATGGTTCAACTCGCCCTATTATCATATGCTTTACGGTAACCGAGATCATAAGGAAGCGGCAGACTTTATCAATCGTCTAATTGACTTCCTTCAGGTTGAGAAAGGGGCTAACGTACTTGATCTTGCTTGTGGTAAAGGGCGACATTCGCTTCAACTCAATTCAAAGGGTTTTGATGTAATCGGAATCGATTTAAGTGAGAAGAGCATTGAAAGTGCACTAGAGCATTCAAATGAATCGTTGAATTTCTTTGTGCATGACATGCGACAACTATTCTGGCTGGAGCATTTCGATTTGGTAGCGAACCTTTTTACGAGTTTTGGTTATTTCCATAATAAGGAAGATGATCAACAGATGATGAATGGTGTGTTTGAATCATTGAAACCGGGAGGCCGATTTGTGATTGATTTTATGAATGCCAAAAAAGTGGTGGCCAATCTTGTTAATCATGAAGAAAAGCAGGTTGATGATGTCAAGTTTGTAATCAATCGAAAGGTTGAAGATGCTGTAATTGTCAAGTCGATTGATGTGATTGATGGCTTGGACAAGACAAGCTTTGTAGAGGAGGTTGATGAATTGTATCTGGCAGACTTTATCGCGTACCTAAATAATGCCGGTTTCTCAATCAAGTCAACCTATGGTAATTATCAACTGGAACAATTTGATGAGGTCAATTCTGACCGATTAATAATTGTGGCCGAAAAACCAGCCGGATGATTGAGTCGACTGTATTATTTATAGGTAGTCTCTTGGCAGGGTTGTCTGCTCTGGCATTCAAACCGTCCGAACGACTCTTTAAGGTTTTACTGGCCTTTGGTGGAGCCTTCCTTTTAGGTCTTTCGTTTTTTCATCTTTTACCAGAAGCCTACGAGGCAATCGGAATGCAGGCAGGTATAGCTGTTATTGCAGGATTCCTTTTGCAAGTTGTACTCGAGTCATTCTCTGGCGGAATAGAACACGGTCACCATCATCATAAAGAGGGAAACAACTTCCCCTGGATGGTATTTGTAGGCCTTTCATTGCACGCCTATCTAGAAGGCCTTCCATTTGGTCAGCATGATCATGGGCACGGATTATGGCCTTTCCTCATCGGTGTAATGATGCACAAAATGCCAGTCGCATTTGTCCTGGGTTCTATGTTAGTCGGTGCAGGGTCGGATAAGATGAAGGTTATTCTATTTATTGTCATATTCAGCTGCATGGCACCGATGGGTTCTCTGACCACAAGCATGATCCCAACCATTGATGAATCTATCTTTTACATGATTATTGGTTTGGTTGTGGGAATGCTTCTACACATTAGTACAACCATTCTATATGAGGCCGATAAGGGACACAGATTTAACTTCTTAAAGATGTTGGTAATCATCATTGCCCTGGCTGTCGCCTACTTCGTTTCAATTATTTAAGTCGAGCTGAACATCCCGCAAGTTCAAGTGTTAAATTCGCAGGCCCTAAGGGAAACCCTTGGTTTAAATCAGAAATAAATAATCACTTTTATATAGAATAATATGACATTAGTAGGACAAAAAGCACCACTTTTTAAGGCACCAGCAGTTATAAACGGAGGAACAGTTGAGGACGATTTTAGTCTTGAGCAATACATTGGAAATAAGGAGGTAATCTTCTTTTTCTACCCAAAAGATTTCACATTCGTATGTCCATCTGAGCTACACGCATTTCAGGCAAAACTTGCTGAGTTTGAATCAAGAGGCGTTGCCGTAGTTGGTTGTAGTACAGATACGCAGGAATCTCACTGGGGATGGTTGCAAATGGATAAGAATGCTGGCGGTATTAAAGGCATCACGTACCCAATTGTTGCTGATCTTACCAAAACTATCTCAATGAACTTCGGTGTTCTTTTCGGAGAATACGATATGAACGAAGAAGGCGAGATGACGGCTACAGGCCCAATGATCGCTTACAGAGGTTTGTTTCTGATTGACAAGAAAGGTGTTGTAAGACATTCTTTGGTTAACGATCTTCCATTAGGAAGAAACGTTGATGAAGCGTTGAGAATGGTTGACGCTCTTCAGTTCTTCGAAGAGAACGGAGAAGTTTGTCCAGCAAACTGGAGCAAAGGTTCAGAAGGTATGACAGCAACACATGAAGGTGTTGCTGATTACTTAGCTGCAAACTAAGTTTAGATTTTGAATAATAAAAGGCCCGCTTTCCGAAATGAGAGCGGGCCCTTTTTGTTTTAATGAAAGGGGTTATTTAGGATCCAGCGATTTGGCCGCGTTCCAGTATTCATCCATTTCTTCCAAAGTCATGTCAACCAAAGACCGACCATCCTTTTGTGCACCTTTCTCCAAGTATTGAAACCGGGATATGAATTTCTTATTGGTTTTTTCTAGTGCTGATTCTGGATCAACCCCAATAAAGCGGGCGTAGTTAATCATAGAGAAAATCACATCTCCAAACTCTTGTTCAATTTTTTCTTGAGAAGTGTTTTGCTCAATTTCATGTTGAAGCTCACCTAGTTCTTCATTCACCTTTTCCCACACTTGAGATTGATCATCCCAATCAAATCCAACGCCACGTGCTTTTTCTTGAATACGATTGGCCTTTACCATTGCCGGTAGTGACTTTGGTACACCTTCGAGTACGCTTGTCTTTCCTTCCTTTAGTTTGAGTTTTTCCCAATTCTGTTTTACCTCTTCCTCATCAGCAACCTCAACATCTCCATAAATATGCGGGTGGCGATGGATCAGTTTCTCGCACACTGAGTCGATCACATCGGCAATGTCAAAGGACTTCTTCTCTGATCCTATTTTAGCATAGAACACAATATGAAGAAGGATGTCGCCAAGTTCTTTCTTGATCTCTGGTAGATCATCATCCAAAATCGCATCTGCCAGTTCGTAGGTTTCCTCTATTGTAAGTTGACGTAAGCTTTGGAGCGTTTGCTTCTTGTCCCAAGGACATTTTTCTCGAAGCTCATCCATAATGATTAGCAATCGTTCAAATTGCTTGAGCTTTTCTTCCATACTGTTCATCGCCTCCAAATTTTTGGTTGCGACAAATCTGCCAATAATTATGGCTGTTGAAGTAGAAAAATAAGAAAGGTTAAGAGGATTCTGTCTTACTGACAGATGTCTTGGAAATCGGTCTTGGCTCGGATATTTCCAAGGTCCTTGGCAATTTTGATGTCTTCACATCCACCGCCTAAGTCGTCCATGAAACGTTTAAGGTGACCACGTCTGAAGTAAGCTTCGGCAAGTTGAGCGTTCAATCCAAGAACTTTTGATTTCTCAACTTTCGCACCTTCAAAATCTCCAAGAACGGTTTTAATGTTGGATTTGTAATCGTGCATTTCAACCATCTTTTCAGAGATCTCAATCGCAAGATTATAGTCTTCCATAGCACTTGGGAATTCAATTTTTTGAAATTTAATGCCACCACGGCCAATGTAGGCTTCTATCAGATTCGGATCAGTTATGATGGCGGTATCGTAATATGCTAGAGCTCCATTATAGTCTCGTGCGTCTTCTAGGTTAAAGCCCTTTTGGAAATTATAAAGCGCGATTTCATAGTTTGTTTTTGCTGGAGCTGAAACTGTACTGGAATCTCCGCTCTGAGCTTTTAGAGCTGCAATTTTTTCTTCTTTGGTCATATCAGCTTGACCGTCCTTTGCATCCTGAGCAAATAGCCCATTCATCAAGAAGAATGTGAGTAGAGTGAAGAGTACGGGTAGAATGCGCATTTAGGCTAATGTTCCGCTGTGCAATATAGTACTTCGTGGTAATTTGGCTATACGCTGCTTACACTATTATTTGTAATAAGCATCTTCGAGTTTGTGGATTCGCTCTCAAAAGCCCGTGGTTGCTGATTGTTCATTATTTACTTCGTTACAAAATATTGGAATCGATTGTTTTGAAATTTGAGTTCCAACTCGTTTTGATTATTTCGAATATAGGATTCTAAAGATGCGTGAGGAAGATCCTTGCAAAGCACTAATCCTTTCACCTCATGCTGAAGTATGAGGTCGGTTATTTCCGAGGGGTTTCCCATTGGCTCATTACTAACGCTAGACCGGTTGGTGTAAAGATTAATTACTCTTGGTTTAATGAAAATTATAGGCTGAATTTCACCCGGTTCGTTTTTGATGAATTGAATAAATTCCTCCGATTCAAGTTGTTGCGGGCCAATTTGAATGATGGCCTGGTTTTCCGCAATGCTCTGCCACCATTCTACATTATTTCTCATGTACCATATTACCGCCAACAAGAGAATCCAATATTTGGCAATTCGTTTTGGGATGATTTTAAGAAATCCGATCCCTGCAAGAAGCATCATTATGCCATGAATCGGAAGAATGAACCGGAATCCTGAAAACCGATATGGATAAATGAGGATGATGGCTAGGTAAACAACCAATGCCCAAGTGTAGATTGAATTCTGGCGGAAGGAGATGATCGATCCAACCAATATTAATGCGATATAGATCAATACTATCGTGGAATTGAAGGTTTCGGACTTGGTCAATCCTAGACTTAAATGATCTGTAAGCACATCCTTGAAATAGACGAAGTTTCCGACAATGTTCTCCAGAATATCAGCAGGAAGCAATTGATCAGCGTAGCTCTGTGTTGTCAATGGAATGTCGAATACCAACCTATTCAGAATGATTACCGAAATGGCAGTTGCACCGCATATTTTAAGTGCATTCCAGAGTGGACCCTTTTTAGTCCAATTGTAAACGAACTGGGTTCCTTCAGCCAGCAATAGTGCAGGAATGGAGAACCAACCGATTCCTCGCATTAGAATCATTGATATCATAATGAGGGCTACAATCCAAGGCGGTTGTTTTGATCTTACGGCCATAAGAAGCCAAAGTACCAGCATGGCAAAAGGAATGTCGGACATTAGCTCCCGCTTGAAATAAAGGAACCAAGGATGGTACGCGACTACAAAAACAAGCACTAATGACCCAATCCAAGAAAAATGTCGTTTGAGAAAATAGAAAAATGTAAAGCCGAAAAGGATGGCTAAAATTGACTGGAATGTACTGAACGCCTCCATGTTGTTTCCCCATAATGCATAGATGGGGCTTAGGAGTATGGGATACCCGACAGGATAAACAGCGGGACCGTTCCTAGCAAAATCGGGGTTGTAGATATATCCATGTTGGGTTTGAGGGAGGCCTTCCACCAGATTCCTTGCCTGCATCAAGTACATTGCAAAGTCTCCACCCCAATCGTGCGAAGTGCTATGATTTAACCATAGCAATGGCAGCAAAAGGGCAGCCATTAGAATATTAGGCCAACTGGTATGCTTGATATTAATTGACAACACGGTTTTCGAAAGAACGGAAATCCCGTTCAATCCTCATCCTTTCTTTCGGCAACGGCCGTGAATTGTGCAAACTTCTTTTGCACAACAAGCATTATGTCATAAGACGATGCTCTGTAGAGAAAGGTCTCTGAAAGGGCGCAAAAGTTCATGAATAAGAAAAGGCTATCGCCCTTTAATCCTGTGTATTTCGATACTGCAAGGGTGTCAAACTTTGCTCGAGCCTCGTCCCGTTTGTGATCTGTGGAAACGAGCCTTCTGTATTCCTGACGAGATTTTGCGCGTTTATTGAAATTGTAATACAAATATGAGATAGGGTTGAGGGCGTATTTGAGTTTTTTGATTTCCTCGGCATCTTCCCAAACCGGAAAGTCCCTTTCAACATTATTTATTAAACCGTCAATTTCCAATTTGTCATCGGCCAAGTTTAAATCCATAAACTCTTTTCGAAACTGGGCTTTGCTACCCAAAGGATTAACAGTGACCTCTCCTAACTGATACACTTGGGGTGCCATTCCAACGTAAAAAGGATTAACGCCCAAAAGTGAGTCAGTAATAAGATAAACCCTTTCAGTAAACCCAATACTTGAATATGCAATTGAATCTCCAATCTGTACTGGTATTCTGAATATTCCTTGAAGGTCTGAAATGGTGGCTGCGGAATCACCTAAATTAATCACATGCACACCAGGTAAGGCATGACCAGTGGTCATATCACGAACTTGCCCGGTAAGCAAAACGTTTTCTTGAGCAGAACTACAAATGCTCAGAAAGAGAAAAATGATCAATAAATGGAAGCGCATGGTTGGATTCGCGAAGCTATTGCTTGTTCGGCTGCCAATACTCATGCCAATTGAAATTTATGTTAACGCAAAATCTAATTGCGATTAACCATAAAGAGTCGACTTTGAATTCCAGATTCTAAAGAAACGCTTAGGAGATACACGCCATTACTTAAGCTTGAAAGATCTACAGAGAATCCATTGTGAGAATTAGAAACATCAACTTCTATATTCCGACCTGTGCCATCAACAATTTTAATGTTGTTTTTATTGACATTACCGTTTGAATTCATTTCAATTCTAAGGAAATCTACAGCAGGGTTTGGATAAAGTTTGAATTCATTATTCACTTCATCAACGCTGATATAGACATGATCGATTTCGATGGAAAAATGAGAACATCCAAAGGCATCTATATAATATAGGGTGTAGACACCGCTCATCTCAGCGATGAAATGGCTGTTTGTACCGCCAGGAATTGGATAGCCATCCAAATGCCATTGAAACCCCGTTCCAGCAGTTGGATCCACAAAAATTGAATCGCCAATAGCCTGTATGTCAACCTCAGTAAATTGAAGTTCGTTTACGGCTATAAGATCGGAGACTCCAGAACACCCGAAAAAGTCTACTACAGCTACGGAGTAACTACCCGCTTCGACATCAACTACCTGAGTTGTCTCCCCGTTTGGAGACCATTCATAGCTTACAAAGCCTGAACCGGCATTGAGCATGGATTCTTCGCTTTCGCAAATGATAGTATCTCCGATAATTACCGGCATTGGGGTTGGATGTTCGATAACCGTAACCGGATTTGATTCTGATTCACAACCAGCGGTATCTGCAGCAACAACGATGGTTGAACCACCAACCGATGCTACATACGCCTGACCAATTGACCCACTTGGAATCCATATATAACTTGCAAATCCACCACTCGCAATTAGCGTAACAGAATCGCCTTCACACATTTCAAAATCACCTGTTATTGAAGGCGTGACTAGAGCTGCTACACCAAGATTTAAACTGTCTCCAACGTAAATACAACCGTTTGCATCTTGCAATCCTAAGGCATATGTACCGACCGAAAGACCACTAAAAACGCCAGTTGTATTAGTGAAAGTAGCTCCTCCGTCAATAGAAAAACTGTACGGTGAATGTCCCCCACCCCCGGTGATCTCAATGATTCCATTGGACACGCTTGCACACGAAGTTGGTGTCGCTTGTTGGGTTAACATGAACAGCGGGTTGGGTTGTCCGATTGTAATCGTTTGACTAGAGATTGTACAAGGCTCTGTAGCACCTATAGCCGACACCATTAAATCATTAATCGCGACAGAAGGATCCGATCCAATACTATCTTCATTATTCGTCCAGTTTATTCCAATTTGAAGGTTTGTAATATTCTCGCAAGAAGCAGGTAATGGTTCACTATAGGTCGTCCATTCACCCTGACCCGTTCCTGGGCAGACTAGCGATTTAATAGTAGCAGTGAGTTGACTCCAACCCGATCCATCATTGTACCAAACGGACGCATTATCGTTCATTAAATCACCAACGGAAATGAAATCAAATTCTAACGTAAGATTGGAATTTCCAACTGTGTTGATCATGGGAGAATCCGCGCGTATGTTCGCTTCTGGGCAAGAAATGTCAGGGCAAGAACCTGGGCCTCCGGTATTATAAAGTGCGCCTAAACCAGGAAGTATTGCAGCCGTGATATGCATTGTCGCATTGCCATTATTGGCAATTCCACATCCGGGAGGGGTGACTCCGCCCTCTGCATCACTAATTACCCAATAATTGGCATCGGCCCCGTTGTTACCTGTTGGGTTAGTAAGTGTCCAGTTCGGATTGAGGTCAAACGTTTCCTCAAACAAAACAACGGTTCCACCTCCTCCTTCATTCGTGGTGATATCTACCGTATAGTCACCGGTACATACTCCCGAAAGCGTTGAGCCAGTTGCCCCAAGAATTGGATTTAAGGCTACGTCATACCACTGGTATGTCAAGTTTCCTGGGCCAGAAACAGAGACTGTTGCTGCTCCATCACAACTGCCAACACACAAAGTTGAAGTGGGTATAATAGAGTCAATTGTCAACGGACATTGTGCTTGGACACTCAGCGTAAATACGGCTAATGCTGCAGTAATTAATCGTGGTAAAAGTCTGGTCATTTCTTTGCGCTTTGAAGTGATGAAAAACGGGATTTTTTTTGGATTCTGTCTGCCTAAGATCAGTGATAGAACGGAGATTTTACCGACAGGCAGCTATCAGATGATAAATCGGTCGCTCAATTCGCCCGTGGATCAGAGCTATCCTTTTCTTTGCGGGGTAATCTATTATCAATATGCAATACTTAATTCTTGGTGCCACCTCGGATGTAGCCATCTCTTTTGCAGAACAGTGCCCAACTGGATCCAAGGTAATTCTCTGTGCAAGAAATAGTTCAAGGTTAGACTCGGTCGCCAAGCATTTGAAAATTACAAAAGAGATTACGGCAGAAATAATTGAGTTTGATCTTTTAGATAATTCCGGACCTGGCGATATGCTCGAAGCAGCTAAAGAATCTGATGTGGTGTTGGTGGCCTGGGGTATTCTTGAAAGTTCTAATACCGAGAAAGGAAAGGCTAGGTTGGAAATAATAGATGCCAACTTCAGGAACCAGATTCCAATTATCGAGGAGATTGCAGATCAGTTTGAGAAAAGAGGTTCCGGTGTAATAGCTGGAATGTCTAGTGTGGCTGGGTTAAGGGGAAGAGCTAGTAACTACTTGTACGGCAGTGCCAAAGCTGGAATGATTGCTTATTTGAGCGGATTAAGGAATCGATTAACTCCGAGTGGAGTTCACGTGGTGACCATAATTCCGGGTTTTATGCGAACCAAAATGACCGCTGAGCTGAATTTACCTGGACCACTAACCGCAGAACCAAAAGTTGCAGCCCGAATCATTCATAAGGCAATTCAAAAGAAAAAGAACGTGGCCTACGTAACACCGATATGGTGGTTGATAATGTTGATTATTAGAAATATTCCAGAATTCATTTTCAAAAAACTGAAGCTCTGATGAAACCGGAGTTGCACCTTTTCGATTTTGACGGAACGATTACTTCGAGGGATTCGCTTCTAGATTTCGCTTCGTTTGTAGTAGGGCCAAAGCTGTCAAAAGTCTACTTGGCAATAGTATCTCCGGTAATTAGCTTAATGAAACTGGGAGTTCTGAAGCGGGCAAATGCAAAGACAATGTTCTTGAAGTTGCACTTCCTTGGTATGTCAAAAACCGAACTTTCTAAGCTGGCTGACGAGTATCTTGAACAATCGAAAAGGAACGATCTATTCAGACCAAAAGCGTTACTGGCAATTAAATCTGCTCAAAATTCAGGACACACAATTTGCATTGTATCGGCATCACTAGATATTTGGTTGGAGCCTTTTGCAAAGCATTTTGATTCAGGCCTTCTTTGCACCAAGGCGCTTTTTGAGGATGAAAAGTTCACAGGTAATTTGGATGGCAAGAATTGCAATTTCAATGAAAAGCCAAGACGGGTTCAATCGAAATACGATCTATCAGGATTTAGTAGGGTGGTGGCTTATGGTGATTCTAAAGGAGATGAAGCGATGTTCGATCTAGCCGATGAGCATCACATGAAACCGTTTGAGTAATCTCAATTCTGAATAATCAGAACTTTCACTGAGGACTCGAAATTCTCTCCCTTTGCCCGAACGAGATACGTTCCTTGTTCCATTCTAGGTAAACTGAATCTCTGAACCAGCTTGCCCGATAGAACAGTTCGATCCAATAATCGAGTAACTTCTTTTCCCATCATATTGATGATGGAAACCGTTAATGGCCCAGCACTCGGTACTTCTAGGCTAACGGTTAGGTCTGTATTGGCAGGGTCAGGGTAAACTTCTAAATCAACACCTAAGAATGTTGCATCAAAAACAGCCACGATTTCTGCGTTACTTTCTGGATTGAATCGAAGAGCGCTGATTTTTTCATCGGCCACTTCAATTCCGTTCAATTCCCAATGAGAAAAGGTGCTACCTGTAGTTGGCTCTGCTTGAACGTCAACTTCGTTTCCATCATGATAGACACCATTCCATGGAAACGAATTAAGATTTAATGTGTTTAATTGAATAGTGCCAGACCCTGCCGGAAATACATTGAAAGAGAGCACATGTTCTTCACCTAAATCAAACACTTTCTGAAGGTCGTTTCTCGCATGTTGAGGCCTTCCATTAATGTGCGCAACGGTAGTATCATAAGCGGCATTGAAGTTGACTTCATGGCCGTTCCAGCGTTCCCAATGTTTCGGTAATTCGTTAGCCACCTTATCATGCGCAGTTTCGAGAGATGCTGTTAACGCATCAGGCAAGAATGCTGAATTAAGCAAATCATTATATCGATTGATAAACTGGCGTTTGAATTCTTCATTACTGAGGAATTTTCTGAAAATCTCTACATGTCGATTCCCATCTCCGTATTCGCCCATAACCCGCCCAAGGTTTTCAAATTCAACGGGTATGAATGGAACACCTCCGAGAACCACATCCAAATCAAAAATGATGTACCGCCATTTGGCTCCCTCAATTCGCTCTCTCCAGAATTTGAGGTTGTTGTAAGGCCAGTCAGCATTATTCAAAATAGTCTGACAAGCATAATAATCCATCAAGCTTTCGATATCGAAATAGCCTGAAGCGATAGAATAACTCGACTCTTCTGTAAGGTCGTGGCTAAGGATGTACTGCTCCATTGAATCGAACGCAATAAAATCACCTTCAACAACTTCATCCTCTTCTTCTAAAAGGTCTAAATTTTTGTCATCAACGTCATGGTTATCCTCAACGTAGTATCGGTCATGCTTCTCCCTCAAATTGTGCATTCCCCAGTATTCTCCATTAATGTAGACTCGGCTTGGACGATATGCGCCAACATCAACATTCACTTTTTGGTTTATCATATGCTCGTGAATAAAGCCATCTCTAAAACCCAATTGTAGATAATCGGAACCTGAGTTTCTTAGTAACACACGCTTATAATCATTGATGCCTTTTGAAGGGAACAATTCATGCCGAATGCGATTTTTTCCGTAAGACGATTTAGCCAAAAGTCGAAGTGATCGCATCGGTCTGGTTCTGGAAATACTACCTCCATGAATCTCGAGACCGATTTCTTGTTCAAATGCCAAACTCCCATCTTCTTCGAAAAAGTGAACGTGGGCAGGTACTTCGGTGTCGTTCCAAAAGTTGGCCCCCGTGTACGGGAATTCAGGATTTGCATTCGGACCTAACATGTAGATTCCGGTGTCTTTATCAAAAAGGTAACCAGGGTCTGTAGTAATACTGACAACAGGAATGTCTGCTTCATCATCAAGTAAAAAGGTTCCACTTCCATAATCTGATGGGAAGAATTCAAAAGAATAAGCAATCGCTCGTATTACTGAGGAGGAGTTGATGTTTATTGGTTCGCTGTATAAATCAGAAGTCAAATCAGGAGTAGATCCATCGGTTGTAAAGTGAATCCAAGAGTTTGGAGTTTCACTTGAAATGGCCACTGCGATGTCCTCGTTATAAAAACCGCTGTTTTCGCTGAGTACAGGAATTGCAGTTTTATACGATTCCGTTCCAGAAACAAGACTATTGGTCGTTCTTGGTGTTGGAGATTGGTAATAGACAAACGGTGCCAGGCCATCATTTTGTTGCCCGTAAGATTGGTTGGAAGGAATGAATCCAAACGAAACCGAGTCCTCAACAGTGCCATCTGGCCTGCTCAAAATCAAATCTTCGCCATTCTTTGACAGCTTGAAATTTGAATGAGGTTCGGTTAGATTTTGCGCGGTTCCCGAACAGAAAACAATTCGGTATCCATTTGCCGGAACAGTGGTTCCGACAAAGCTCCAAATGTTGGGTTGATCGAAATCATCGCTTAAAAACCATCCATCTAGGTTGACTTCTGAATTAGATGAATTATGAAGTTCAATCCAGTCTGGAGTAGAGCCACTTTGATCTTCCAAAACATTCCCGTTACTACTGCCTGCTTCATTAATCGTGATTTGACCAATGGAAGTGAAACTGAGAATGGAAAACAATATCGTGGTCAACAATCGGTTAATGAGATTGAGTGACAACTGGTGGGAACGTGATTTTACAGCTTTCAAATCCTAATTTTACAGTCCTGCAAGTTAATGATACAAGGACGCTGAAATGAAAATCTTAAGACTGATGTTATCCACTGCCTTATTGATAGGTTCCTGCTGTTGGCTGAATTCCTGTACTTCCGGATGTGTCGTTTGCACTGGCGTTACAGCCGATCAAGACATATGTAAATCAGATTTTCAAGAGACCTCGGATTACAACCAATACATTGAACAATATGAGATGCAAGGAGGTGTTTGTGAGGAACCTTTATAAAATGAATAGAATAAAATTGATATTCGTTTTTATTGGTCTTCTGGCTTTTGCCAGTTGTACCCGTTGTTCCGATTGCGAAAACAACGGTTTAACTGATCAAATCTGCGAGCAAGATTTCGATGATCCGAATGCCTACAATGCCGCTATTGCCAATCAGGAGGCAGATGGTGCCGAGTGCGTAGCCGTCATCTAATTATACCTTTCAAAGTGTATTTTTGGCTATCAATTTTCAAACATGGCCAATACATCTGATATACGAGTTGGATCAATTATTCGATTCAACGGAGAACTTTGCTCAGTAACTGATAAACAGCATACGATGCCTGGAAAAGGTGGTGCGTTTTATCAGGTAAAAATGAAGTCAGTAAAGAGCGGGCGTTCTTACGAGAATCGCTTTCGATCTGGAGAGACCGTAGATATTGCTAGAATTGAGTATCGTGAGTTGTCCTATATATATGAGGAGGGCGACCACTTTGTATGTATGAATAACGAAACGTACGAGCAGCTTTATATTCCTAAGACGCTTTTCGGAACGAATATGAAATTCTTGAAAGAGGGAATGATTGTTAAGATTGGCTTTGAAAGTGATGAGCCGATTTCTGCTGAATCTCCAACTTTTGTTGAATTGTTAATTACGCATTCAGAGCCTGGTATTAAAGGTGATACTGCAACCAACACGCTTAAACCAGCAACGCTGGAAACTGGAGCTGAGATTCGGGTTCCGCTGTTTGTTGGAGAAGGGGAGATGGTGAAGATTGATACGCGTACAGGTGAGTACGTAGAGCGCGTGAAGTAACCAGTATCTAGTTTCACGTGAGACTTGACCAACCTATATCAGTAGAAGTTATTGCGAACCAATTGGGACGCGAATATCGTGGTGACGGTTTTGTTAAAGGTATCAGTGAAATCCATTGCATTTCTGAAGGAGATCTTTCATTCGCAGATCATCCCAAGTACATCAAAATGGCATTGGCATCGGAGGCTAGTGTTCTGATTCTTAACGAATGGCCGAATGATCAAAATGGAAAGTCGGTTATTCTAAGCGATGATCCATTTGCGGATTTCGTAAAACTGATTCGACATTTCCGACCGTTTGAAGCAAGTCTCGAATCGGTATCTCAGTCTTCAATTGTCGGCAAAAACACGGTAATTTCAAATGGAGTTACGGTTGGGAATAATGTGGTGATTGGCGATAGCTGTACTATTCATCCCTGTGTGACTATTTATGATCATTCAATAATTGGAGATAATGTGATTATCCATGCTGGTAGTGTGATTGGTTCGGATGCATTCTACTTTAATCGAAAGCTGGAAGGATACCGAAAATTGTATTCCTGTGGTCGAGTGATTATTGGAAATAACGTAGAAATTGGTGCCGGTTGTACAATTGACCGCGGTTCAACGGACGACACGGTTATTGGCTCGGGAACCAAAATGGACAATCAAGTTCATGTTGGGCACGACACCGTTATTGGTCAAAATTGCCTGTTTGCCGCACAAGTTGGAATTGCTGGGGTCGTAACAATAGAAGATGATGTGATTCTCTGGGGTCAGGTTGGTGTTCAGAAAGACTTAACTATTGGAAAAGGGGCTGTCGTTCTTGGTCAATCTGGCATTGGGAAAGATCTACTTCCAAACACGACCTATTTCGGTTCTCCGGTACGGGAAGCGCGTACGAAAATGAAGGAGCTCGCTCAGATCAAACGCTTACCCGAAATGATCCAGTATCTCAACAATGCGGGGTAGTCACTCGTAGATTCAGCTACATAACACCCAGTTTGTCTTCTGTATGGTCGATTTGGTCTAATTCCTGAGAATACATTGAGGTCTGCTAATATCTTTAGTGCCCTATTAACAATAAGTCACAATCGCATCCCCAACAAGTGGCCAGTATAAGCAAAGATAAAAACGAGAAAATCATTCTTGAGACGCTACGGATAGCCAACTCGGCTCTGAAGCTCAAGAATTTAAAGCTCAATTCGTTGTTGGAAATTACCAATGCGATTAACAACAACTTCTCACGAGAGCAGTTACTGAAGATCTTTGAGTTTGTACTGCGCAGTCAGCTGAATATAGGCAGGCTGCTTTTTTATATCAAAGATGACGGTTGGAACAGGTCCATGGCGTACGGGTTAGATCCGATGTGCAAGGATCCTGAGTTGGATGATTTATTGAAGATTAATCAGCTTACTGAAGTTCGGAACAAACGTGACAAGTTATTTGGGCAGTTTGAAGTTGTTATTCCGGTCACTCATAAGAATGATCCAATCGCATACCTTTTAGTCGGAGATATAAAGGAGGATTTGATTGAAAATGCAAAGACTCGACATATCCCGTTTATTCAGACACTGTCGAATATTATTACCGTTTCAATTGAGAACAAGAGATTGGCAAGAGAAAATCTTGTTCAGGCTGCTACAACTCGTGAAATGGAACTTGCTTCAGAAATGCAGAATATGCTTTTCCCTAGCAAATTACCGAAGAACGATCGAATTGAAATTGATGCTTATTATCAACCGCATCAACAAATTGGAGGAGATTACTACGACTTTATTAGGCTGAGCGATAATGAGATTGCCTTCTGTATGGCAGATGTCTCAGGGAAAGGAGTTTCAGCTGCGCTGCTGATGTCGAATTTTCAAGCAAACTTGAGAGCGTTGTTCAACCATGAAGTAACGCTGACTGACCTAGTTCAAGAGCTTAATAGAAAAGTGATTAGCAATGCGATGGGTGAGAAATTCATCACCGTTTTCATTGCGAAATACAACATGGTTACTCGAGTGTTGCAGTACATAAACGCTGGTCAGAATCCACCAATACTATTAAGTGGAGATACTACAAGTCGTCTTTCTGTAGGCTGCCCTGGATTGGGAATGTTAGATGAACTGCCTACTATCCGTGAGGGGATCATCAATATAGAGAAGGATGCGGTTATCCATTGCTATACCGATGGTGTAACCGAATTGGAAAATAGTCGTGAGCGTGAGTTTGGCATGAGTCGATTGGAGTTGCTGCTGCTTCAGAATCAAAATGCAGGAGCTGAGGAAATTAACGAAACGATTATGCATCAACTTCGACAGCATAAAGGAAGTATGCCTTATGTAGATGATATCGCACTTTTCACAGTGCGTGTATTCTGATCTCGATTTAGCCTCTTAGTCATTTCTTCAACTTCAGAAGTACCACATTTTCCACGTGGTGTGTATGTGGAAACATGTCAACGGGTCTGATTCTGGCTACATCGTAATTTTCTGAAAGCAAGTTCAAATCTCTGGCCTGTGTAGCTGGATTACAGCTTACGTAGACAATTTTTTCAGGCTTCAATTCGTTCAGTCGGTCAATTACATTCTGGTGCATTCCCGCTCGCGGAGGATCGGTAATTACCACATCTGGGTGCCCTTCCTTTGCAATCAATTCAGGACTGAAAACATCTTTCATGTCTCCAGCATAGAAGTGAGCGTGTCCGACTCCGTTGAATTCTGCATTGATCTTCGCATCTTCAATAGCTGCTTCAACGTATTCTATACCAACAACCTTTGCGGCCTGTTTGGCAACGAAAAGTGCAATTGTACCAGTTCCGGTGTAGAGGTCGTAGACAGTTTCGGTTCCTTGTAAGTCGGCAAACTCCCGAGTTACCTTGTACAGTTCGTAAGCTTGAAGTCCGTTGGTTTGGAAAAACGACTTGGGCCCAATTCTGAACTTCAAATCTTCCATTGATTCCAAGATGTGATTGGAACCATGATACAAGTCCATTTCCTGATCATGCAACGAATCGTTTTGCTTGGTGTTTATCACCAAAAACACAGATTTCAATTCAGGAAATTCTGAGATTAGACTGTCCAAAATAACTGTGCCTGCTTTATAATTATCCTCACCAAGAACTAGAATGAGCATCCAATCACCTTGGGTCGTATTTCTCAATACAAGCCCACGTAGGAGGCCTTTTTGAGCGTACAGATCGTAATAAGAAAAGTCGTGCTCCTTGGCTAGGTCACGAACTCGATTTCTAATTGCATTGCTAGGATCTGGTTGCAAATGACATTCGTGTACATCCAAGACCTTGTCCCATCTACCCGGAACATGAAAACCAAGAGCCGGTTCATTCACGATTTCAACCTCGGAATCAACTTCTTCTTTTGTCATCCAACGTTTATGCGAAAAACTGAAATCAAGTTTGTTCCGATAGTTATAGATTGGGTCTGAACCCATAATTGGCTCCATCGTTCCTAGCTCAACTTTACCAATTCGTTGCATGGCATCGGTAACCTGTTGCTGCTTGAATTCAAGCTGCTTTTCGTAATCCAAGTGTTGCCATTTGCACCCGCCACAAACTCCGAAATAGCTGCACTTGGCGTTTTTTCTGAGTTCCGATGGTTCATGCAAATGATAGAGTTTAGCTTGCCAATAACTCTTTCGTTTTCTGGTTACCAGAATGTCGCAAACATCTCCCGGTACCGCACCCTCAACAAAAACAACCATTTCGTTGATGTATGCAATCGACTTGCCTTCTGCGGCATACTTCTCAATTCGAACGTCCCTCTGAAGCTTATCTCTTTTCCTTTTTCCCACGTTTCTCTGTTCTTTAAAGCATGTTCAAATTGCAATATGTGGATTTCTCAAACTCCTGCACATTGACAGAAATTACAGCGATCCACGGATAATCTTCATTAAGTCTGCTTACAAGTGCGTTGGATAAAGAAGCCCTCTGTTCATTCGTTCGGCCACCCATAATATTCGAGAATACATGAATGAAGTGACCCGATTTTCCAGCAACCAATGAATCTTGATAAGGTTTAATGCGCACTTTGATGTTGGCTGTATCGAACAGTTTGCTTTCCACGGCAACTTCATGAACCGAATTCATGAGTTCGCTTGAATCTACTTTGGAATAAGCAGCTTGGTCAATATCTATGATAAAATGAGGCATTCTAAATGCTGATTTCTTGAGTGACAAAAGTGATCAAATCCTAATCAATCAGCCTTGGTCAGCATTGCACTTATAGCATAATGATCACTTAGGTCGTGATGATGCACGGTGTGATTGGTTGCCGTGTATTCATCCGAATAGAAAATGTTGTCTATACGAAGGAATGGAACCATTCCAGCATATGTGTTGCCAATGCCAGTACCGGATTCCACAAAGCTGTTTTTCAAACCTTTAGATACTGTCTCGTATGCAAACGATATTGGCCCGTCATTAAGGTCGGTACACATGATTACGGGGTAGGGGCTTAAAGAAATATGCTCCGCCATTAACTCAGATTGCTCAGCTCGTTTGACCCACGCATCATGCATTCGCTCTAAAAGCATTCTGCTTTTCTTCAAGTCTTCCAATTCTGATTTCTCCAGAATATCCTCCATCAATTTGTAGTCGTCATGTCCAAACCGAACGGACTGAAGATGAAGATTGTAGATTCTAGTTGTGTCTTGATTAATAATCACATCCGTGTAAATTCCGAGGTTTCCATACGTCCCCTTAAAATTGATTCGGCCCTTGCCAACAATTGGGTATTTGGTGAGTGTAGCCATTCCCCATTGCCTTTCATCAGAAATGCTGAAGTAATTCTCTAGATGCATGTGCTTGATCTTATTCAATTCTGAAAGCGTATCAAGCGTAGGGAAGTAACCCGTGTTGTCGTGGTAGAACTCTTGGATACAGAGTATATCTGGCTCTTGTGCTTTCAAAAACTCGTAGATCCAATCTCGGGTTTGACCAACTCTCGACCAGTTGTAGTAGTCGAAGAGACGCACATTGTAGCTCATTACTGAGATAGAGTTTTCGGACTTCTCTCCTTTAATATTGATCTGGAATGTTCTGGATAAACTTGTCCAAACAATTAATAGCGTGAGTATTCCCAAGATGGAGAATTTAGATTTGCTGATGATCCAATAGACGAGGATAATCAACGCTAGAATAACGAGAACCGGAAATACAATTCCGAAAAATGGAAGGATTCCAAATTGATCTGGATGGAAGTATCTTGAGAAATGACTGGCTAATGTGGCTAGAAGAATGAGTCCGCCAATAGGGTAGGAGAGCTTCAACAGCCATGGGCGTATTCTCGGTTCGCTCATGAAATCAGATGTCCTTGCTTGCCTTGAACAAAAGCTCTTTTTCGCTTGCAGTCAAGCTTTCATATCCAGACTTCGAAATCTTATCAAGGATGGCATCAACCTCTTTCTGTTTGCTCACTTTACGCTCATTGAAATTGTCATCGGAACGAGTATCGCGATGAACCACCTTTATCTTACTCTTCGATTTGAATGCCTTTTTCAAATTGTCAACCCAGGAAAGAAAGTTGATTGAAGTATCCACTCCTCCTTTGATTTTGAATCCGTAAAACAGCCCGTATAATGCTCCGCCAAGATGGCCAATGTGACCACCAGCATTCCCGCCTGGCAGAAAAACAAGGTCGATGGCTACAAAGAAACCCGCGATGTATTTCAACTTTATTGGGCCAATCAAAGCAAGCCGAACAACCTGATTTGGGACAAGAGCAGCGGCAGCCACAAGTATGGCCAAAATGCCAGCTGAAGCACCCAAGGCAATTCCGTTTATTCCATCAAATGCTGGAAAAATATTCAACGCAAGTATGAACAGAACAGCCCCGCTTAGTCCTCCAAGAATGTACGTACTGAGCAATTGTTTGCTATTCAAATATCCAAGGAAAATCTGCCCTGAAAAGAATAGGGTTATCATGTTAAATAACAGATGAAGTGGGTCTGTGTGGGTGAAGATGTGGGTAATCAACGTCCAAGGTTTGAATACCAACGAACCCAGATTTGATGGCAACTTGAGCCAAGAAAAAACGGTTTCGGCCAACTCGAATTGAAAAAGAAACCCGAGTAATTTCAGGACTACGAAAACCAGAAAGACGCCCCCATTCACATAGATGAGTTGCATCAACAGGTTCCCAGTTCGGAACTGATGCTTTATGTCATCAACAATGGACATTTAGAATTGAGTTGGGCGCTTTTCCCAATACTTAATCAGGATAAATCCGAATAGCATTCCACCCAGATGTGCGAAGTGGGCTACGTTATCACCAGGGTTGTTTTGAATTCCGGAATACAATTCAAATGCCCCGTACAGGATAACGAAATACTTGGCTTTAATTGGGAATAAAAAGTACAAGAGAATCTCCGCATTTGGGAACATCATTCCAAAGGCAAGCAGAAGTCCAAATACAGCTCCAGACGCACCAACGGTTGGTGTGTTGAGAAGTACATTATACTTACCAAGACTCGCTTCAGAATAGTTTCTTCCTGATTCTAAAATCGCAAGACCTTCATCTTTGACCATTGCAAGATCTTCCATACTCATGTTCTGAGCAAGGTTGATGAGCTGAGCCTCGACAATTCCTAAGTGAATAAAGCCAGCACCAAGTCCGGTAATCAAGTAATAGATTAAGAACCGCTTGCCGCCCCAAATATTTTCGATGTTGCTGCCAAACATCCAAAGGGCGAACATGTTGAACAGAATGTGTGACATTCCGCCATGCATAAAGATGTATGAAACAAGTTGATGTGGCTTGAAATATTCCGATTGGAATACATGCAAGCCTAAGTACTTGACCAAGTCTATCCCAAATGAAGACTCCAAGGCTATCATGGCCAAAAAGAATAGGCCGTTGATGATAAGTAAGTTCTTCACCACCGGAGGAATCAATCCACCGGGTCTAATCTGTTGACTCATCTATTATCAGCTTTTCTGTGACATTGCAGCCATAACCAGCCCAATATCTCTGAATGGTAACTTGTAAGTTTTGGCGAGATATTCGTTGGTCACATGACCATTGTAAACGTAAACCCCATTTCGGAATCCATCATTCCACTTGATCATATTTTCAATTCCACCAATTTCAGACATACTTAACAAGAGGGGGGAAAAAATGTTGCTCAACGCAATAGATGCAGTCTGAGCTACCCGTGAAGCAATGTTTGGCACACAGTAATGAACAACTCCGTATTCAACGAAAGTTGGCTTTTCATGTGATGTCACCCTAGATGTTTCGAAACATCCACCTTGATCGATACAAACATCCACAATCACCGATCCAAATTTCATATCGCTCACCATCTGTTCGCTCACGATAACGGGTGCTCTACCTGATCGGGATCGAATTGCACCAATTACTACATCGGCATTTCTCATTGCAGCAAACAACACGTTTGGATGTACGGTGCTGGTATAAACACGTTGACCTAGGTTCTTTTGAAGTCGACTCAATTTGTGCAATGAGTCATCGAATACTTTAACACTTGCACCAAGTCCGATGGCAGCACGAGCGGCAAATTCACCAACCGTTCCAGCACCAATAATTACGACTTCGGTAGGAGGGACGCCAGTTACACCACCCATCATCAAGCCTTTACCTTCATTGATGTTAGACAGATGTTCCGCAGCCAAAAGCACTGCAGTGTTTCCTGCAATTTCACTCATGCTTTTTACAAAAGGATAGATACCCTCTTTATCCTGAATGAAATCAAATGCAACAGCAGTTATCCGCTTTTTGATTAGGTGCTTAAGAAAACCGTCAGGTTGGGTGCTCAATTGCAATGCAGAAATCAACGTAGCCCCAGGATTCATCATGTCGATCTCATCCATACTTGGCGGATCAACTTTGATAACGATATCAGCTTTAAAAACCTCGTTTGTATCGTACGAGATTTTTGCTCCAGCATCGCTATAATCTTTATCCTGAAAATTGGCACCTTCTCCGGCTTTTGTCTCAACTACAAGTTGGTGTCCATTGGCAACTAATACAGCTACGGATTCTGGATCCAATGAAACTCTGTTCTCTTGAAGGGTGACCTCCTTAGGAATTCCGATGTATAGGCTTTTCTTTTCTCTGGCAATTTCCAGCATTTCTTCCTGTGGCATTAATGCCCCAAGGCTGGTGAGAATGTGCGATTGCGGGTTTTTAGCGCTCATTTGCTGTGGGTAAGTGAGAAGATACGACCGTTTTCCTGCATTTCAATCT
>JBLFWJ010000002.1:0-52962 GCA_047611425.1 Bacteroidia bacterium
GGATTGAATCTCAATATTGACATTCCTATCATCAATACAACGGATACCAGCAAGTTTACGGTGCACTACCACGGACAACCTTCTCAAGATCCCAGTGGATGGGGCGGATTTTACTGGTCGGGCACTTCTTATGCATTCAACCTTGGGGTTGGGTTTGATGAAGATCCGCATGTTTACGGCCGAGCTTGGTATCCATGTTTGGATGTGTTCACCGATAAATCGACTTATGATTTTAGGGTGACGGTCGACTCCGTGTATCTCCCAGTTTGCAACGGAGAAATGATGAGTCAGCTTGATCTTGGAGACGGCCGCAAAATCACCCATTGGCAAATGGATGAACCTATTCCAACGTACTTGACTGCAATTGCTATCGCTCCATTCATTCTTCTTGAACGTGAGTATAGCGGAATACCAACACAGTTTGCGTGCCTTGCAAGCGACACGAATAACGTAAACAGTACGTTCACAAACATGCAAGCCTGCGTTGATCGCTTTTTGGAAGCTTTTGGGCCGTACAGATTCAACCGAATCGGTTATTCGCTGGTGCCGTTTTCTGGCGGTGCCATGGAGCATGCCACCAGCATTCACATAGGTAAAGCATTTATTGATGGAAGCCTGAGCTATGAAACACTTTGGGCGCACGAGTTAGCGCACATGTGGTGGGGTGATAACGTTACCTGCTCAACCGCAGAAGACATGTGGCTTAACGAAGGTTGGGCCGCTTACTCCGAGGCATTATTCACTGAAGAGGTTTATGGAGAAGATGCTTACATGAATTGGTTTCGGCCATTGCATCGCCAAATGCTACAATTCGCACACATTGAGGATGGCGATTATTACGCCATGAACGACATACCGCATGCCGTGACTTACGGAACGCATGTTTATGAGAAAGGACCATTAATGTGTCACTCACTGCGCGGATATATGGGAGACAGTCTTTTCTTTTTGGCTTGTCATGCTTACCAAGATTCATTGGAATATGGTAATGCTACGAGCCAGAACATGCGGGACATTTTCACTTCCGCCACTGGACTTGACATGAGTGGTTTTTTCAACGGCTGGATATTAGAACCGGGTTGGGCGCATTTCAGCGTTGATTCGTTCGAAGTCACTTCTATTCCCAGCGCTTTTGAGGTTGAAGTTCATTTACGTCAGAGATCAAGGGCAAACCAGCATGTTTATGAGATGAATGTGCCCGTTACGTTTTACGATGGAAATGGAATTGATACCACGCTCTGGATTCCAATGAATCAGGAAACTCAGAGTTCCACGATCCAGATTCTGTTCGAACCGGTTTTAGCGATGATAGATGGTGACGAGCAACTGGCAGATGCTATGGCCACATATACCAGGGAGATTACAGATGATGGCTTGACGAATTTCCTCTACACTAACGTGAAGTTTGACGTTGACAACCCGGGTCAAGGAGGAAGTTTCGTTCGGGTATCCGACAACTTCGTAGCGCCTCATCCAAACTATTCAACCACCGGTGGCATTCTTCTAAATGACTACCACTTCTGGTCTGTAGAAGGTATCCTTGGTGAAGGGTTTGCCTCCAATGCAACTTTTAAATATTATGGTACGACCAGCACTGCAACCGGCTATATGGACAATAACCTTTTTGTTAATAGTAATGAAGATAGCTTGATCATGCTTTATAGACCTGGAGCGGGATACAACTGGCAAGAGGTTGATGGATATGAGCTTGTGACTGGTTCTAACGTAACCAACGGAAGAGGCGAAGTGGACGTAGAATCGGTGAAATTGGGGGAATATGTATTAGCTATTTATGACGCTGCGCTCGGTGTTCGAAATAATCGATTAACCGCAAATTCTGTTTATCCCAATCCGGCATCTAGCGCTGTAACCATCAACCTTGATCCTAAGTCGTTGTATCCAGCCACTATTCAGATTCTAGACATGACTGGTCGAACAGTCATTCGAGAGGTTATATCTCGACCCAATGCTTCAATAAATTTGGAAGGCTGTGAATCAGGCACTCACCTCATCCGAATTGAATCCTCCGATGGAAAAATTACCGATCAGAAGATTGAGATTGTCCGGTAATCAGTAGTCGTCTTTTAAAGACTTGGTTTTGAAACCATGCTTTTGTACGCCTTTTGGTTTTTTCCGAACCGGGTCGTAGGCTGGGCAGCTCTTACTCGATTTCTTTTTTCGCTTCTTCCTTGGCTTGCATTTAGGATTATCGAATAAGGTGATTTTTAGGTTGAAATAAATATCCATTCCATAAGTATCAACTGGTGCAAAAAGAGCCAGGATATGATCGGAACCGATTACCAAACTATAGAATCGAAGCATCAATCCAAGTTGCGGCTGATAGTAATCGTGCAGAGAGAGAGGAAGAGCGGCTTCAAACCATTTATGCTCCCATCGTGGCGTTATGTTAATCAATGCCTTGCGCATTCCGGTATTGGTTGGCATCAACCGAAAACCCTGCATGTAGGTAAAGCTTGTATAGAAGTTGTGGCCAAAATTGTAGTCGAACTGGAGGCTTCCAGCTGCTGGAAGTCCCGCTTTAAACTCCCGTGCATCGGGCTCCAATTGAAGACTTAAAGCTGAGTCTAACGCAAACTGCGTACTCAAACCTTCATCGATACCCGAAATACCTTGAGGCTTGAAATTGCCGTAATTACGCCAGTAGGTAGATGCGTTTGTAAAACTTCGCTGCACCCCGGTGTAATCCACGTATCCAAGATCAAGTAATGACGCTCCCAACTTCCATCTATAACCAATCTTCTTACAGCCAGATCTCGGATCCCTTGGTGAATAACTGCTTGAATTTTTGAGCATGCGTTTGTACTGCACACCAATATCAATTCCGAATCCACTGCCAGAATTAAATGCCGGTTCAGCAATGGCATACTCACCCGTGAAATTGTCTATACGAAGGTCATTCTCGTCAATAATCGTGTAATCAAACTCATCCGACTTTAAAGAGATATTAGCAATACCAATCAGGTAGTTAAACGTTAAACCAGCTGTAATAAGGTTTTCGCGATGACTCGAAATTATTGTGGCATAGGAAAGCCCAATCTCGGCAAATCCGAGAGCATTTACTCTGAATTGATCGTGCGAATAATCGATGCCTAATTGCGGTTCATACCTGAGCCCTTCAAACATCGATACTGCAAAAGGCTGGGGTACGCCCTCAGCAGAGACGAAAACTCTAGCCCCAGTATGTACGCCAATGGCATGCTTTCCCAATGCAAGTGTGAATGCCGGCCCCATGGCTTTTACTTGCACCTGCGCTCTGCGATTTTTCCGGTCGTCCTTTCTTCTGATGTCGGGCATATTGCCCGATGGGACGTTTTCCCAGAAATAGAAATCTTCCTTACTATAGTAAGCGAAGTTGTTGTTGAAGTAAACATCAACTCCAACTATGTTTACGTCAAGCCAAACCTTGCTATCAACCATTGACGCGGGGTTAAGCGCCACACCATTTGTTCCAGCAAAATTGCTGTTGGCAATGCCCAGCATTTCCTGTGCTACAGTTAAGTGCACGGAAATAAGAAAAATCAAGGTAAACCAAAGGGTTTTCAGCATAGCTCGGTCGGAGGCTTTAGCGATTGTAAGGATAACGAATTCGGTTCTTGACAATTGTTCAAAGGGATACATTTTCGCTAAGCGTCATCTTAATTAGAAAGCGCACGTGTAACTTAGTTCCATGTCCAGGCTGTTGATAATATTGTCTTTGATAATCTCAGCATCCGCTTTAGCACAAACTGACACCACGAAAAACCCATTGGTCCTTGGCCTTCATGGACATGGAGGTCTTCTTTTCAAGCATTCATCTGCACTAGGGGTCTTAAAGAAGTCGTATCCATGGGGGTTAACAATGGATATTGCTTGGCACCTTACCGGGATTAAGGCTTATCAATATTGTAGCTGCTATCCGAAAGTGGGTGTTTCTGTAAACTATTTCAATTTTGATAATCCAACCGTGTTGGGCAATGCATATTACGCCATCGCCTTTGTAGAACCTGTTTTCTTTCTGCCACGAAAGTTCAATTTGTCTTTCCGTCTTGGGTTGATTGGGGTTGCTTTTCACGACAAACCATTTGATGCGGACAGCAACCCAACAAACGTAGCCTATAGCACCTATGCGGCATTTCCTCTGATGCTTGGGTTGGGTTTTAACTATAGAGTAACCCCACAATGGAGTATCAAGCTCGCGGCTAATTACAATCACATCAGTAATGGTGGCATCAAGAATCCGAATAAAGGGTTGAATTTTCCAACAGCCAGCATCGGTGTGGACTACATGTTGAAGTATTCACAAATGGATGCCCGAGGTCGAATGCGTAGACCACCACCCGAAAAGAAAAATAAGATGGTATTTGAAACGGGTAACGGCCTGAAAAACTCGCGTTCAGATGACCCAGACCAATACTGGGTTTTCAACCTGAACCTTACGTACAGTCGATGGTTCCACAGATCATCGGCAGTTGCCGCTGGTTTTGCCTGGGAAATGGATAATGCTAGAAGAATGGAAATCGTTCGTTGGCAAAATGGCTCCGTTGACCACAACAGACTTTCTTTTTTCGTTGGTCACGAGTTTTGGCTGGGAAAGGTGCGGTTCGGACAATATATAGGCGCTTACGTGTATGATCACTACAAGGTGAATGACCCAGTTTATCACCGCCATTCGTTGACTTTCAACATTACAAAATTCCTGTATGCAGGAGTAAGTTTGAAGGCCCACCGTCAAGTAGCCGATGTACTTGATCTTAGAATTGGAACCAATCTTGATTGGTGATCACTTCACAAGGAAACCCATCATTTTTCGGTCCTCGATAAACGCTTCAAGTTTGTCACCGGGCTCCATCTTTCCAACTCCAGCAGGCGTTCCTGTAAAGATCAAATCACCAATCCGAAGCGTGAAGTATTTGGAAATTTCACTAATTAATGAATTGACCTTGAAGAGCATATCGGCAGTATGACCGTTCTGCATCGTTTCGCCATTTTTCAATAGAGAGAAGTGTATGTCTTGTATAGGAGGAAGGTCCTTTAACGCGATTAACTTGCTAATTGGAGCCGACCCATCAAACCCTTTAGCCCGCTCCCAAGGATGGCCTTTTTCTTTGCATTTAGCCTGTACGTCACGGGCGGTTATATCAATTCCTATTCCCACATGGTCGTAATATGTGTGCGCGAATTTTTCTTGAACGTGCTTTCCTGGTTTGGTAATGCGCACAAATATTTCGGCTTCATAGTGGCAATCACTAGTCCAATCTGGTATGAAGAACGTCTCATTATTTCGCAGCAGGGCCGAATCTGGTTTAATGAAAAGAAGTGGCTCTTTTGGAACTGGGTTGTTCAGTTCCTTGGCGTGCTCAGCATAATTGCGTCCAACACAAATAATCTTCATTGCTTACTGATTGAATCCTCGAAGTCGGATTTCTGTCAATACTTTTTTTGTGTAAGATGGAAAGTCAGCATCCATCATCCAGTTATAATAGGAAGGTTGTTGTTTGAGTATCTCGACAACAGGTTTTCCTTTGAATTTTCCAAAATTGAAACATTCTATTCCTTCTTCATTGTAGACAATATGTCCAGAGAAATCTGCGGCATTGTGCCTTCTAGAGAATTCATGGAGAAAGTCCATGTCATCGTTCAGCTCATCGTACTTCTCTAGCTGAGAACGAAACACTTCATAAGTTGCACGTGTATCTGCTTCGGCACTATGCGCATTTGTAAGATCCTTTTGACAATAGAATTTGTACGCTGCCACAAGCGTTCTTTGTTCCAACTTGTGAAAAATATTTTGGACATCGACACATCGTCTTCCTTTCATATTCATGTCAACGCCAACTCGCGCGAGCTCTTCCATTAGCATCGGTATGTCGAACCTGTTGCTATTGAACCCGCCTAAATCGGCATCGTCCATAAAGGCTACAACCTTTTGCGCCACCTCGCCAAACTTTGGGCTATCCTTTACCTTCTCATCGGTAATACCGTGTATGGCTGCAGACTCTGATGGAATTGGCATCTCAGGGTGAACGAGCAGCGTAAGTGTTTCTTCCGATCCATCAGGATTAATCTTTAAACCCGAGTATTCTACAATTCGATCTTTGCCAACGTTAACACCTGTGGTTTCTAGGTCGAAGAACACCACTGGACGCGATAATTTCAATGTCATAAATCTGGTTTATTCAGGAAGCGTTAATCCATTCTGAAAGAGAACGGATTTTTTGACAATCTCTGGTTTGTAGTTCCCTAATCCAGGAATAGTCAATGGCTTTTCTATAGTTTGGAAACCATCCGCTTTGATGGTCATATTGTAGTATCCAACTGGAAGTGTCGCAACTACTCTACCTGTTTTGTAATTCGGAAGGTAAGTTCCCATCAAATCTCCATTCACATCACTAATCGTAATCATGATACCTAGTTCTGGAAAGCCCGTTACAGGGTTTTGGTCTATGGAAGCTCCCTGCTTTGCTACCTGTACCACCTTTTTCCTAGTGTCTACCCAAACAAAGGAATCATCTCCAACCGGAAACGTTGCTGGTGTGAATTTCTGAACACCTCCGCCACCAACTGATCCAATGACGGTTATGTCGCAGCGCTCCCCATCTTTCACCGTTTTCACAACTGTTTGATCAAATGACCATTCTGGTAAATCGAATGGTTGATACTCGTCCGTAAACTCTTTCAACGAACCATCTGATTTCTTCCAAACATGAAAATTGATTTTCTTCGCCACACCACCTACAGTGGCAAATGCTAATTCAGCAACAAATGCAGACAACCGCTCTTCTTTATCGTTATAGATAACTCGATAAATATCGGTATCACCAAGCCCGTTCAATCGCAATTGAGATACGTACGCTACTCTAGGGTCATTAGATGGGCAATAAGTGAAATTATCCTGTGTGTTATTCACTGGGTAACCTAAGTTTTCTGGCCTATCCCAACGTTTGAATTTATCATCCCATTCACTTTTAAATACATCATAGCCACCCATACTGTTGTGTCCCATTGATGCGAAATACAAGGTTTGTCCATCAAATGAAACATATGGATATTGCTCATCATATTGAGTGTTGATAGTTGGTCCTAGATTAACCGGGACGGACCAAAGGCCACCAGGCAAACGTTTAGTCATGAAAATGTCTGTGCCTCCAAAACCAGGAGAGTCAAACGGGGTTCGCGCAAAATAGAAGGTTTGTCCATCAGGTGTACTGCTTGCACCTATTTCAGGTTCATCAGAATTAATCCCTGCACCCAGGGTTACCGCCTTGTTCCAACTTCTACCTCTTCTATCGGAATACCAAATGTCATCTGTCGCGTCTTCGTTGTCGACACGGATGTACATATAGTTTCCATCGGCAGAAACGCTAACCAACTCCTCAATCCATTCGGAATTAACCACCATACTGGCATTCTTTGCCCTGTCGAATTCATTGCCTTTTACCTTGCACATAAAAACATCAGGTGGCTTAAACCCATCATAATCCACCATGTTTCCAGCAACTCCTTTTTCTCTTTTTGTAGAGAACAAGAGGTAAGATTGATCCTCCGGTATGAATGGATTATAGTCTGGACCTGCAGAATTCACCTTGGCCCCTAGGTTTTTAAAGGTCACATCCAGAGGCTTGGCGATGAATTTCTTAGCTGAATTGCACATTTCAATTCTACGCGTCACATCGATAAGCAGAGCAGGATCCTTTTCAATTACTTTATATTTATTGAAGAAGTAGAGAGCGCTATCTAGCTTCTCATTAAACATATAAGCCACCCCCAGCTCAAAAAGTGCCATATAGTCTGAATCTTCCATATCAGCCACCTTCCGTAGATACTTTATGGCTCTTTTTTTATCCACATTTTGGTATAGGTGACAAAGACCAACACGATAATTGAAGAATTCATCTTCAGGTTTTTCCGCCAATAGCTCTATATAATGCGGCAAAGCATTCTTATAATCACCAATTAGGAAAAGTTTGTTGGCTCTGTCTTTAGGTCCGAGGGCTCGAATGTCGTCTCCTCCGTCTTGTCCCATTATCGTTGGCATTGTGGACCCAAAAAATAAAAGGACCATCAAAATGCGAAAGGCCTTCCCTAAATTAAAGATTGACGAAAACTCGTTGAACATGATTCGATTACCCGATTTGCGTTTGTTTAAAAGGGTTCCCGCCATCATTCGTAAGATTTAAGTTCAAGGTTATAAAGCGCTTCCGTTATTGCAATATCCGTGTCTTTAAAGTAGAAAACACCGCCCCAGTCCCATATCTTCTTCTCATATACAGTAACTACGCCAGAAGCGTTCACAATATGTCTTGCTAGAGTAAAGCCTTTCCCGTTAACAATTTCTTCGGTAAGTCCTTCTGGGTAAATCTGAGCCAGCTCTGATAAAAATGCCAACCGTTGCTGTTCCGCATCCAAATTCAATTCTTCAACCCGTTTCAACGCTTCCTCATATCGTTGTTGTCGTACATCTTCTTTATCAGATGGAGCTTCAGATGATGTTGCTGATTGATCATTTTGAATTGCCTTAAGTGCAAGAGCTCGTGCGGCTTGTACTTCTGCTAATCGTGTCGCTTCAGCATCTTTCCGTGCCTGGTCGGCCGCAGCTTGTTCCTCAAATTTTCGCTTGGCCTCTTCTTTCTTTAAACGGTCTTTTTCTGCGGCATCGGCAATCAATGCCAACTGTTCATTTGCCTCTGCTATTTTAGCTTGAGGTACAGACTCAGTCGGTTTTAAGACAAGGGCTTGATCGAATTTATTCTTGGCTTCGGCATATTTGGCAGAAGCCATCAGATTATTACCATCCTGAAGCAAAAGCATGTACTCTCGTTCTTTGCCCGCCTTCTCCTTGTCCGAAGCAGCTATTTGAACCTTAAGGGCTTCAATCTGCTTTATCTGTTCTCTTGGCTCTTTTGCTCTTGGTTTTTCTTTTAAAGCACGATTGTATGCTGCAATGGCCTGATCGTAATCCCCTACTTCAAAAGCAAGTTCTGCCGTTTCAATTTGGTTGTGATAGCGATCATCCAATGCTTGCGTTTCTCTTTCCGCTTTTGTAATATCCTTTTCAATTGATTCCAAGTCCTTGACCTTATCCTTAATTTCCTTTCCATCAGGTTTTAGAGCCAATCCTTGATCATACTGTGTTCGGGCCTTAGCATAGTCTTTCTTATCAAATGCTTGATTTCCTATTGTGAGGAATCTCAGGTAGTCTTCTTCTTTCTTTTTGGCGGCAAGGGCTGCATTAGCCTTCAGCTCGTCTTCATTCTTCTTCTGCAACTCAGCAGCTACTCTCTGTTCTTCCTTTGATTTTTCTAGCTCTACCCTTGCAGCAGCCTTGGCCTCTAAATCTGCCTTTTGCAAATCCTCCTTCTCCAACCTCAACTCTACCTTCTTTTGAGCAGCCTTTGCTTTTATGCGCTCCGCTTCCAGCGCATCAAGCTGTGTTTGTCTGTCAGCAGCCCATCTATCTTCAACTTTTCTTTGATCCTCGGCTTTTCTACGGTTTTCCGCTTCTATATTTTGCTGGCGTTGTTTAACAGCCGCCAATTCATTTGCGTTGATTTCATCAATTCGCTCTTGTTCAGTAGCTATGCGAGCATTTTGTTTCTCAAACTGCTCTCTTTGAAACAGAATCTGTTGTTTCTTTTCATCTTCTACTCTAGCCCTACGTTCCTCTTCTACTTTTTTCGCTACCGCTAGGTATTGTTCATCAGCTTTTCGTTTTTCATCCTCGGCTTTGCTAACCTTTGCTTGAGCTATTTCTTCTGCCCTTACCAATCTGGTCTCTTCGTACTTTCTTAAATGAGCAAATTGATCTGCTTTTTTCTCCTCATATTCTTGTTCTAAAATGTCTATCTCCTTTTGGTTTGCCGCAGCAAACATATCTTGATATCTGATGTTTGAAACTCCACCAACAGCATTTTTTTGAATTCTATAAGCATCGAACATTGCTTCTGCCTTTTCACGTCTGAACTCGGCATCTTTAGGAAGCGTCTCCATCAATGCTTCCACTGTATTTTCCCGTTCTCCACCACCTTGTGCAATTGCGTTTTCTAGTTCCTTGTATTTCTTGTTTCGTAAATCTCCAATAACTTGTTTGTGAACCACTTGAGCATCTTTTTCAGACTTAACACCTAACTCTCGTTTTTCAACTCTCACATTAGCCCGTTTTGCCTCAAGATCTTCCCACTGTCTTTGCTTTTCATCAAATCGGTCATTTTTCTTCTTTTGCTTCGCTTCATCCTCAGTTTGTTTTGCCACAGCAAATAGAGAGTTAAAGTCAATGCCGGAATAGTTATTTCCCCCTTGATTTATCTGACGACTTTCCACATACGTGTCATAAACAGCCTGTGCCTTTTCCTCTTTGTATGGATCATTCTTCGAAAAGGCTTCTTGAAGCGCTTTAATCGTTTCTGCTCGTTCTCCATTTGAACTTTTAATGGCCTCCTCAATTTTCCTCACAGTTTCTTGCTCCTCAGCTATCTTCCTACCCTCAACTTTGGCCATAAATGCCGCTAACCTTGCTGAATCCGCTTGGTCTTTTGTAGAAGATTCATTTTCACGAGCCGCAAATTCAGCAGTAGAAGCCGCTGCAAATAGATTATCGAAATTCATGCTGGAAAGTGTGGATCCAGTCTTTCGCATATTTTCATACTCTGCGTAAACTGCCGCGGCCTTTTCTTCCCTGTATGGGTCTTTTCCAAATTGCTTTTCAAGATTTTTTATGGCTGTTTCAGGGTTTCCATTTGCGTTGAAAATTGCTTGATAATAACTTTCGACCTTCTCTGCTTTGACTTCCTTTTGCCGTGACTCTTCTTCGGTAGCTGCTGCAGCGATTCTTTCTCGAGCCTCCAATTGAGACGAGGCGTTAGCTTTTGCCAACGCTTCAGATTGCGCTTGTTTTACCGCAAGTGTTGCATTTTGAACCTTTGCCTTTCTCTGTTCTTCAATTTCAGTCATTTCAGCCATATGCTGAACCTCAAATTCTTGAGTCGATTTAAAAATTGACTGAAAATCGATATTGGCAGTAGTACCACCTTGTTTCTTCTTTTCCTTCTCTAGCTCAGCAAAAATTATGTCCACTTTCTTAGCTCGAAGAGAATCTGACTTTGGATAGATTTTAAGAAGTGATTCTTTAACTTTCGTCTCGTCTCCGCCAATCGTTGCCGTTGCTTTAATGATTTCAGCTGCTTCCAAACCATCTGATTCTAACAGCATTTTAGCTGCCTCTTCTCGCTCAAACTTTTGTTGGGCTTCCAACTCGGCCTGTCGATGTCGTTCTTCTGCTAACCTTGCAAGACGTTCTTCTTCTACTTGTTCCTCTTTAGTGTAATCAAGTTCATAGGCCATTGAATTTTTCCGAATGTCGTAGAACACTCTAGCCACGGCTCCTACATAGTCTAATCCATCAAGGTCTTTAACTAGATAAACATCGAACATAAACTTTGGCACTTTGGTTTCTGTAGATGCCGCCATAGTAACATCTGTGTCGAAGTCAACCATTTTGCTGGTAAATCCATCCTTTTCAACCTTAATGACATACATTTTATTAATGTCAAGATTAAAAGCAAATTTGCCATTCCCTTTCGTGACCATCTTCTTAATCTCGACCAAACCACTTTTAGATCCATCGGGGTCTTCAAAAATGGTAACCACGACCTCCTTTAGAGTTTTGCTCAGTTCTTTTGCATTACCTTCAATCTGAACCGGTGGTTTAACGTTTGATTGGTATTCGACTACTTCAGTGTATTCTCCATTATCCTGCCCAACCACATTCGATAGGCTAAAAATGAAGGCCGTTAGGCAAAGTAGTATGTAGGTCTTTAAATCTGGCATTTCCGCAACTTAATTCAACGAGTGATGTAAATCATTTCCCCTCGGTGGTAATAACCGTCCCTCCTCCAACATCAACTATGGTCAATTCAATTCTTCTATTCATCTGACGTCCTTCTGGATTGTCAGAACCGTCTGGATTCTCGTTAGGTGCAATATGTTTGGTTTCTCCATAACCCATTGGCACAACTCTTTTAGATGAGACATTCTTCTTTTTTAACCATCCAACAACACTCTTGGCTCTATTTCTACTGAGTTTCATGTTATATTCATCTGAGCCACGCGCATCTGTGTGTCCAGAAATCTCCACTTTCACTTTAGGGTAGTTGTCCATGAAAACCAATAATTTATTCAATTCTACAATTGACTCATCTCGAATATTGTAACGGTCGAAATCGAAGTAAATCCTTTCTAGAATAATCTTGTCGCCCACTTTTAATTCTCGGCTGTTGTTAATGTCAGCGTCAAGCAATGTTGGGTCATAGCCCAAAGCACGTTGCTTTTCCATTGATGCCAGTTCCTCTTCCAGTCTAGCAATCTCTTCTTCCAATTCGCCTGTTGGTATATCCTGAACTGGCCTCACATCCACTATCTCAGGCTCTGTAAATTTCATAAAAGGAGAGAAACACACGTCATTAATTTCTTTTGAGTGACCATAACACGGGGTAATCTCATCACCAGTTTTGAAATACCACAATTCAGGATCTTTGTCCTTTGTTCCGGTAATCACATATTGGCTATTCTTTGAAATGTAGGTGGATGAAACAGGTTGGTCATTGCCGACAAATGCATTTCGAACACTTGAACTAACTGCATCCCAAGAATATATAAATGCATTGGTACTTGCCGACACAACTGTTCTGCTGTCTGGTGAAATCATCACATCAGTAACAGCCGATCCATGAAGTTGAAATTCATTGAGCATTGCTCCAGTTGAGATGTCCCATCTCTTTGCTTTTCCATCCGACCCTCCGGTAACAATATAACTGCCTGAAGGGGCATAAGAAACACTGAGCACAGGACCTGAATGTCCAGGAAAAACTCCAACCAGTTCCTCACTAATCACTTCCCACATTAGTACATTCCCATCATCTGAAACAGAAACAAAGTAGTTTCCGTCAGGGCTTACTGCTACATCATTTACAGCAGCTTGATGACCATAATATGTTTTAAGAGCAAGTCCTGATTCAACATCAAAAAGTTTTATTGTTGAGTCTGAACTAGCAGAAAGGAAATATTTTCCATTTGGAATAAAGGAAGCTCCATTTACCCGAGCTTTATGGCCATAGTAAGCCTTGTGCAAGGTACCATCCGGCAAATTCCATAGATTCACCTTTCCAGATTCCATTGCGTTCAATGCGTACTTACCGTAGGGTGAGAATTCAACTGTTGTAACGTTTCCGGAGTTATAAAGGTCGAGCACCATTTTACAGTTAGGCACATCCCATATCAAAGCATGTCCATCAGGGCTACCTGACATCGCATAAACATTACCACCTTGCTCCTCTCCAAGCATTCTCTTACGCCATTTTTCCGGATCGTTTCGAAGCGTGTAATCTTTAATAAGTTCTCGTACCTGTGCATTCTTACCCATTACTGTAAGTACTTCCGCTGTATCGTAGAATAACTCTGACTCGATGTATACGCAATAGCTACCAGGTTCAAGTACTTGTACGTAATTACTAGACTTACCGTGTGGACGATAGGTTCCTATGAATTCGCCAGTAAGATCGTTGGTAACAGTCATAACGACATCTCCAATTTCAAAATTCGGATCCATTGCTAGGGAGTCCTTGATATTGGTAACCGATCCCCGAACAATTGATTCGACTGGAATAACCTCATTAAACGTTACTCTATAAATATCCCTTTCACCTAATCCGCCAGTTCGAAATTGTGATATGTAACCGTATCGGCCTGTCGTAGACATACTAATGTTAAAGTCATCATCAACAGTATTTATTGGATAGCCCACATTCCTTGGAACGGACCACGTATTTGTCAATTCATCCCATTCGGTAGTGAAAATGTCAAAACCGCCCATACTAGTATGCCCTTCACTACAGAAATAAAGGGTTCGACCATTTGCGGCTAAGTGAGGAAACGATTCATTGTACTCTGTATTGATCACATCTGGTAGCCTCTGACCAATACCCCATCTGCCGTTAGGCAACCTTCGGCTCATGTACAAATCGGTTCCTTTTTTCCCTTTTCCAGTCTCGCGAGAAAAGAAAACTAAGTTTCCATCGGTGGAAAGTCCGGCCGTAGTTTCAATGTCATCCGTATTGATATTCTTTCCGAAATCTTTGTATTCATCAAAGAATCTACCTTTTCGAGGAGAAACCATGATATCATCGTATCCATCAAAATTGTCGATGTAAACTAATAACTCTTGCCCATCGGCCGAAATCCCTACAACTTCCTCAAAATACTCTGTATTTACTGATGAACCGATATTGTGTGCTTCTTTGAATTTCCCTCTAACGGTTCTTGATCTGAAAATATCCGTTGCTTTGTATCCATCATAATCAAGATAAAGTCCCAAACAATCTGGTCTTTTGGTGCAGAAGACAATAAAAGACTCATCCTCAGGAATAAACGGGTTATAATCCGGATACGGTGAATTAACTAGTCCACCGAGGTTTTCAAAAGTTACGTCTCTAGGGTATTTCAACAACTGCTTTCCATTAAAGCACATTTCAATCATCCTAGATCCCGTAATGATATTGTCTTCTTTCCCTCTGCTGATTTCCTTGAATTGATTAAACGTTGTTATTGCTTCATCAAATCGGTGTGCAAACATGTACGCCCTTCCTAGCTGATATATAGCCTCTTTGGGAAATTTCGGTTGCTGAACAACGTATTCAAGATATGAAATAGCCTTGGTTTTATCGATGTTTGACTCTAGGTAACAAGCTCCGATATAGAAGTTGGTTTCAACGTTAGAAGGATCCTTAGAAAGAAGGATGAGGAAATCTTCTATAGCAGCGCGAAAATTACCACCCCAGTAATAATCCATCGCTCCTCTTTTAGAGACCTTTAATCTTCTCTTATCCCTTTGTTCGTCACTCTCGTTAATATCCCGATTGAATTCATCCTCAGAAACTTTGGTGATGTCCCGAGACTGGCCATTGGCCGTGGACCAAGAAGCCACAATGTATAGCATAATCGCAGCCAATCTGGTAAACCAATTGGTGAGATTGTATATCGGTTTTTTCATCGCAACGGCCCTATTGTGCGGACCAAATCAAGTCAACCACCAAATAAACTGAAACTAGATCAGCGACACAAGAATATATCGATAATAAACACTTTAAATGCAAGAAAAGGTGGAGATAACCGTTTTATTCGGCTTGATTAGGACCCAATCTGCAATCCTTTTGGAATGTTGATCTTCTCAACTTCCATCTTTTCGGTTTTGCCTGTTGGTAAACCAATCTCTATTCTTCGGTTTAAAGCTCTGCCTGATGGATTATCTGTTCCATCTGGATTTTCATTAATGGCAATCGGTCGTTGTTCTCCATAACCAACGGCTCTCAATCGGCTTTTACTTATACCCATATTGGTAAGGTACCTTAGAACCGACTCGGCTCTAGTTTGAGATAAGCGCATATTGTAACCATTGTCTCCCTTAGAATCTGTGTGCCCCTCCACTACTATTGAGACTCCTGAGTTATCCTTGAGAAAGTAATATAGCTTATTCAACTCCTTCTTTGAAGTTGGTTTTAAAGAAGCTTGGTTGTAATCAAAGAAAATATTTTTGAGCACAAAATTCTTCCCGCTCTTCAACTCCTCAGCTGAGAAGACAGCTTCCCGGGGCTGGGGTTTTACTGCTCTACTAGTGCTCTTGCCGCTAACCCCCATGTTATTCATGATGATATCCAGCTTTCGGTTAACCTCGGCAAATTGATCTCTGAGATCTTTGTTCTCATTAATCACTTGCTCATTCATTATTCGCAGCTCGTTAATATTGCCAGCGCTATTGTTTCGCGATTTTTCTTCTTCAGCCTTTCTAGCTGCCTCTGCCTTAGCTTCCTGTTTCTTTCTTTCCGCAGCACTTGCGATTTCTGATTGTCTAGCCGATTCCTCCTGGCGACTTAATTCTTCCAATCGATCCGATTCGAGTCGTGCAGCTTTCTCCTCTTTTAGCCTATCTGATTCTAAGTTCTCAAACTGACTATCTAACTGCTTTACTTGCGACTCTAGTTGAGACCGTTCCTGATTATTAGAAGCGCCTTGAGCCAGTAAAGAACTTTTAGCTTCTTCAGCCTCAGAAAGCGATTGCTCAGCTTTGTTCTTACGGTTCAGCACTTTTCTTCTTCTTTCATCCAGATTGGCCAATTCTTCATCAGCCTCCTTAATGTCAGATTCAGCCTTAGTTGCGACCAAAGACTCTTCCTCAGTTGACTTATCTATCCCCTTCTTCTCTGTTTTAAGCCTTGCGATTCTTGCAAGAGCATTAGCCTTCTTATCCTTGATTTCAGAAGAGCTAAGCGATTCTGCCTGAATAGATTGAATCGGGTTTTGCTTTACCGGCTCTTTCGTGACTTGCGCAACTTCTTGCTTTGGAGGAAGTTTGATTGGCGCCTTCTTTATTTCTTGCTGCTTTGCAACCGGCTTAGTTTGCTGGGCTACAGGCTCTGCAGGTGTATCGTAACCAACTCCTTGTTTAGCTGCTTTTAACTTTTCTATCCTAGCCAAAAGTTCAGCACGCTTTTTCGCCACAGGATCAACGATTTCTTCAGTTCCTTCAGTTTTCACTGGCTCTTGTGAAGAAGCCAATTCTCCAGCTCTACTTTCCTCCTCTAATTGTTTAGCTAGCTCTGCCGATCGGGCCATCTCGGCCTTTTTATCCGCCTCAAGTTTAGCAGCGGCTTGTTCTTGCGCAATTCTATCGTCTGCCGCATTCTTGGCATCTAGCTCAGCTTCATTTTTTTTAGCGACTTCAGCCTGCTGAGCGGCCAGAATTTGCTGACGTTGTTTCTCTTGAGCCTCTTGTTCTGCTAATTGCTCTTCTTGAAGTTTCTGACCCTCACCCTCTGCTTGCTTTGCAGCTAAATCTTGCGCTGCTTTTTCACTAGGCTTTTGTTTCGAGGCTTCAATTCGTGCCGTCTGCGTATCAGCAGCTAATTGATCTATCTGTTCTCGCTCTATCCGCTTTCTTTCTGCATTTGCTGCTTCAGCTTCGGCCGCCTTTCTCAGCTGTTCGGCAGACTGTGCTTCCATGGCAAACTGATCTTCCACTTCTTGACGCTCTAACGCATCTGCTTCCTGCTGTGCAAGAAGGTCGGAATTCAATGCAGAGTTAGCAGCTGCGACTATCGCCAAACTATCTTCTTCTGCCTTCTTAGCTAATGCAGCAAGACGAGCCAATTCTTCTTGACGTTTCTTTGCTTGAAGAGCTAGAATCTCATCTCCAAACACCACTTCATCTAGCTCAATGGTTTTATTTATTTCGTAGTAAGTTGAGTTGTCTGGAACGTCCACCAAAACTTCTTTAGAGGCATACCCATCAGCGTGATAAGTCACCTCATAATCTTCCCCCGGATCCAAAATAAGGATGTAACGGCCAGTTTCACGATTCGGCCTGTACTCGCCAACAATAGATTCGGTACCCACCTCCCTTACAGTGATTTTCGCACCAAGATCCGAATACGCCATTGCTGGGACAGTCATTTTACCCGCTAAAATCGTTACGGATGCGGCTTTGGTTTCCTCTAATTTGAGGAGGTATATATCCTGCTCTCCCATTCCTATTGACCGAACGGAAGAGTAATATGCGTATCGACCATCAGGAGTGGTAACGAAAAACATATCGTTCATAGGCGAGTTTATCGGGTATCCAATATTTTTAGGACTGCCCCATACTCCGTCAACAAGTTCCGATCGGAATAAATCAAACCCACCCATGCTGCGGTGGCCCTCTGAGCTAAAAATCAAAAATTTACCATCAACAGTTAGAAATGGTGATTCTTCAGCATATGGCGTATTGATAGAATCGCCCATGTTTTGAGACAAACTCCACTCTCCATTTGGTAGCTTCCTAGTATAATAAAGATCTCTTTCTCCTCTTCCTCCTGGTCTATCGGACGTGAAGACAAGCAAATTCTCATCTGCAGAAACAGTAGCGTGTGTTTCCCACGAAGAAGAGTTTACATCAGACCCAACCTTTTTTGGTGTAGACCATTGACTTCCTTGAAGAACACTGAAATAAATGTCCATGTCCTTATATATATACAAGGTTTGGCCATCAGGTGATAATCCGATTGCTGCTTCGTGATCCGCTGTATTAATGTTGGTACCAATGCTTGTCGGCTTAGACCAAGTGTCCCCAACTTTTTTGCAAACGAAAATATCATCAAAATACTCTCCAGTACCTGTCAAATCATCACCCGTACCTGTTTCTCTTCTACTTGTAAAAATTAGAGTTTGACCATCAGCAGAAAGAACAGGGCAGAAATCTTCGTACCGAGAATTAATACCTGGAGGAAGCTTATTAATCTTAACCTTTACCGGGTTTTCAGACAATTCTTTTCCAGTTTCGGCATATTCAATCTGACGTTTCACGTCATTGTATACTTCATAATCATCCATGTCAATGAATGATCTATAATTGAAGTAGTTACCTACAGCTTTATCATAGTCTCCGACCTTATGGTATGCACTTGCCAGATAATAATAAGTCTTTCCTGGAGCACGCTTTTCTTTCCAGTTGGCCTCTTGATAGTCAAGTGCAACATTGCGGGTGGCGGTTTCCAAGAACGTAATTGCGCTTCGATATTGACCTAGGCCTAAATGGCAAAGACCTATTCCGTGATTGATATTTGCATTGGAACTATCGTGGGCGTACATGTCCTTATACAAGACAATAGCCTCTTCGTAAGCACCATCGAACGCAAGTCCGTCAGCATCTTTGAATTTCTGTTTGAACTTTGAATCACCGAATGGTTGCGCAAACACTTGCGCAGAGATTGCCATTGCCGCCAAAATCAAGAGTAGGTTTCTCTTGATCATTGCAGCTGAGATGCCATTAAACATAGGATTCCACACTTTTAAAAACACTCCAGCCCTGTTGTTCGTTAAGCCGCGCAAAGCTAATAGAATATTGGGCACAAGGAATGTGACAAAAACATTGCTTTGGCCTTGCCTTTGACCTACTTATTTTTAAGCACCAT
This sequence comes from Bacteroidia bacterium, assembly GCA_047611425.1. Lineage (GTDB taxonomy): Bacteria > Bacteroidota > Bacteroidia > UBA10329 > UBA10329 > JBLFWJ01. The sequence continues at coordinate 18,996 of JBLFWJ010000002.1, forward strand.
CTTCTTTAATTCGATGGTTCGATGAATCTCAAAATATGCGGTATTCTCAGGCACAAAAAGCTTCTCTGAGCGATACATATAACCCTCTGCTTCATAAGCAATATTGTAGTTGTTTCCAGGATGAAGAATTAAAATGAATGTTCCATTGTCGTTTCTTGGTTTGTAAACACCAAACATGTTCCCTGTCTCATTGTCCGAAACTGTAATGAAAGCGTTTGGCGGCAATTTTCCATCGGCTCCTTTCGCAAACACTCCTCTATATACCGTCAAAGGAATCTCCTCCTCCAATCCCATATTCATCATAAAGATGTCCTTTCCACCTTTTCCACTTTGGTTGGAACTGGAATAGTATCCCCGCCTTCCATCGGGAGATGTATTGAAGAAATATTCGTCATCAGCGGTGTTTACCGGAATACCCATATTCATTGGAGTAGACCAATTTCCTTTTTCATCCATTACGCTGAAAAAAATGTCGTAACCGCCCATAGAGGTATGTCCTTTAGAACTGAAGAACAACGTCTTTCCATCCGGGTGAATGAAAGGTGCTTCTTCGTCAAATGGCGTATTAATCTTATCGTTCAACTTGACTGGTTTTCCCCAATCACCATTAGGCAAAAGACCTGCCTGGTAAATGTCCATACCAGAATCACCAGCTCTATCGCTGGTAAAATAAAGCAGTTGACCATTGGCCGTGATACTTACGTGCGTTTCACGAAATGTACTGTTGATGTTGTCGTTTAGCATAACTGGTTCTTGCCAAACTCCTCCATCTAATCTGGATTCATAAATGTTTCCATCACCAAAATCATCCCTATAAATGAAGAGGCGCTGACCATCTGCACTCAAACTAATCGTTGCTTCATGGCCTTCCGTGTTGATATTGTCTCCAATACTCACAGGAGACTGCCACTCCCCATCTTTCTTCATCGACACGTAAATGTCCTCGAAGTACTTCTCATCCTCCGCAACATATCGACCTGTACTATTTGGCCTTCTAGAAGTGAAGATCATGGTGGTCTCGCTGGCATCGATTACTGGCGAATATTCATCATAAATTGAGTTAATGTTGTCTCCCAATCGAGTTACCTCGGCACTTATGGGTTGCTGAGCAATCAGGCTTCCATTCTTACACATTTCAATCTGTCGGTCAAGATCTGCGATTTGCTCCTTATCTGCCTTTGAAACTTTGCTCTTGTACTTTTCATAAGAGGCAATGGCATTATTGTATTGCGATGCCAAGTGGTATGCACGGGCAAGTTGCAGAAAAGCATCTTCTGGTGCTGATGTTTCTTTAAAGTTATCCTTGTATTTACTGGATACGTTTGAAGCAGCCGCTTCCAAATACGGAACTGCCAAATGCTTATCGCCATTGATTCCCAAATAACAAACGCCAACCTTATAGTTAAAGTTGAAGTTTTTTGGATTGAGCTCTAAGAGCTCCAGGAAATTCTTTGCTGCCTGCGGATACTTTTTCGCTTCCAATTGCTTGTTGGCAATAGGATATATCCGTTTGTAAGCAGAAGAAGTCTTTCCACCCTGAGCCATGGATTGCAATCCAAGGCAGGTAATAATTGCAATTACAGTGAATACTGTTCTCATGGTCTCGTATCGGTTCGGTCAAAAAAGATTCTCAGGTCAAAGAGAATCATGCACCCGATACGGAAAACCGCTTAAATGGTTCTGTTAATATCGAAACTTTCGAGTATTTGCGCCACCCTTTGCACAAACTTTCCTCCTAGCGAGCCATCAACCACACGGTGATCGTAGCTATGAGAAAGGAACATCATGTGACGAATTCCAATTAGATCGCCTTGAGGCGTTTCAATAACGGCAGGTTTCTTTCTAATTGCACCAAGCGCAAGAATCGCAACTTGAGGCTGATTGATAATCGGGGTTCCCATCACGTTTCCAAACGTACCAACATTGGTCATTGTGTAAGTTCCACCTTGAATATCCTCAGGAGTGAGTTTGTTGTTTCTTGCTCGGTTGGCAAGATCATTCACAGCCTTGGTAAGACCCAAAAGGTTTTTCTGATCGGCATCTTTAATAACCGGAACAATCAAATTTCCACTTGGCAAAGCCGTGGCCATTCCAATATTGATGTGCTTTCGCTTAATCACATTCTGACCATCCGTAGAAACATTCACGCCTCTCATTTCAGAAATTGCCTGGGCAATTGCTTCTGCAAAAATTGGCGTAAAGGTTAACTTCTCTCCTTCCCGCTTTAGGAATTCATCCTTAATCTTGTTTCTCCAATTTACGATGTCGGTCACATCGGCCTCCACAAAACTGGTAACGTGGGGAGATGTCTGCTTACTCATAACCATGTGGTCAGAAATGAGCTTTCGCATTCTGTCCATCTCCACAATCTCATCACCTTCCATAGAAACGATGGCTGGTGCAGAAACTGGAGCTTTCGCAACTGGAGCGGATTTCGCTGGCTTAGCCGTTGGAGCTGAAGCAGGTGTTCCGGTTCTATTAGGAATGTAGGCCAACATATCATGCTTGGTGACCCTTCCGTCTTTTCCAGTTCCTGATATTGCCTCCAACTCAGGCATTCCAATACCCTCGGATTTGGCCATGCTTCGAACGAGCGGAGAATAAAATTTACCAGAGTCAGATCTTCTTTCTAAAACCACATCAACAACAGATTCAGCTATAACTGTAGAACCGTTGGCAGATGGAGCAACAGGTTGAGGTGCCTTCTCAGGAGCAGGAGCAGGTGTCGAATTCGTGGATCCGCCCGCTTCTTCAACATCCGTTGTAATGTACCCAACAATGGCACCGACAGCAACCACATCTCCTTCTTCACATAGCTTTTCCGTTAGAACACCCTCTACTGGAGATGGTATTTCGGAATCAACTTTATCCGTGGCAATTTCTAGGATTGACTCTTCCGATTCAATCGTTTCTCCAACTTCCTTGCACCACCTGATAATGGTTGCTTCAGCTACACTCTCGCCCATTTTGGGCATAATCACTTCAATTTTTGCCATCGAATTGTCCTGTTTTAAGGGGCGCAAAGGTAAGTGGAATGTGCTGATATTGAAATGCTGGTCTTAGCATTGGTTAGATGCTTTGGTGATTGGTACTTCCCAAAAGGCACTGAACTCCCTTTGGTCGGTTCAACTCCGGTCAGGGGACACCCTTCAGGAGCCTGGAGGCCAGCGCTTTGGATGATGGCTCGTTAAAGTATAGTGAGATTCTTATGTCCTTTTGTCTTGAAACAAAAGGAACCCTTCGATAAACTCAGGACAGGCTCCAATTCAAGGCTTGACAGCTCATCGACCCACTATTGATTCATGATTTGGACGGGACAAGTCTCCTTCGACAGGCTCAGGATGACAGGTTTTTAAATGGCAAGTGGGAAATTGGCCGAGGACGGCCCTCTATAGTTCCGCACGAGGCACAGCCTAGCGTGGGCGGGGAATGGCTACTGCATATGTTCAAATATTTTGGTCAGCGGAATTCACAGAACAAGAAACACCAGTTCTGGCAACATGGAAATCATCCGATTGAACTTTGGTCAATGAACGTTATTCGGCAAAAAATGGACTATTTGCACCGTAATCCGGTCAAAGCAATGATCGTAACCGAACCACATCACTATCTTCATCGCAGCGCACATGAGGATAGATGCCTACATGTAAATGAACTTGGTATTTGAAATTTTATATGGAAAGTTGGAAATTGGCCGAGGACGGCCCTCTATAGTTCCGCACGAGGCACAGCCTCGCGCGGGCGGGGTGCAAGAAAATTGAACCTGAAAAGAAGAGGGTTCCAATGACGAAAAGCCAAAGAGAAGCGTTCAAATTCACATTGAATTGTTTTGAAAGAAGCACACATCCAGCAATTGCAAAAATGTGCCACATCTGATATCTCACTCCGGTAGCGAAACTGTTCAGTTGAACATCAGAAAGCGTGTTCCTTAAAGTGTGAGCGCCAATAGCTCCGAGAATAACGGTTATGGCTCCAAGAATGGCAATGAAAATAATCCAGTTTCGCATGGTGCAAATTTAAGCAATTGGTTATTTCATTAAGTCGGAGACTTATCTATTTTTGACGGTTTAAAACGTTATTCATGAAAATATTTCCGCTCTTCTTACTAACTGTCTTAACTGGTTCAGGATTTGCGCAATGCGTAACTGATGTACCTTCCAACGCAGAAGGGGTTTACCCAATAACACTTGCAGAAGGAACTTTGCAAACTCAGTATAATGACACACTTACGATAGTGTACCCGTTTGACACGCTTGTGAGTGGGTTTGTTTTTCCATTTGACTCTTTCCGCGTAGACATGGTCAACAACCTTCCTGATGGTTTAAATTGGTTGTGTAATGATGCTCCAAATTGTTTTGCAATAGCACCTGGCGCTCCCAACCCAGCCAAACAGTGCATAATAATTATGGGTATACCAACTACAATTCCCGTTAATGATACGATTGAACTGAGTATAACGGCTTGGCTCACTGTCGGAGGCATAGGTTCTCAATCCTTTGGTGGAAACATCCTAAAAGTTGAGTTGCCAATGAGCTCAACAGCGGTTGGTGTTGATAACCCACAAAATATTGAGGTTTCTGTTTATCCAAATCCATCAAATGGTCTTGTATCGATACGACTGACAGAAAGATTTGAAAACATGAGAGCAGAGGTTAAAAACGTGGTTGGCCAAGTGGTAGAAACGTACACGTTTAAAAACACCAATCTGTTTGCGTTGGAGCTCCCAAAGCAAGAGGGACTTTACCTTATTGAATTGAGTACGCCTGATGGCCTTTCTGCCACACTAAAGGTGATTAGGGAATAACCTTGTTACAAACATTGATAAAAGGCAGAGCCATTAAGTCCCTGTTTTTTTTGTCCTTAATTATCGAGTGAAATAGTACTATTTGTATCCTATTTCAGGTGTAAGTGCAACTCTGCTTTTCATAAAAGTACCAACCCCAAATGCCACTTCTTTTCCATCTTCATTGAAAAGTGTTGCTTCAGCAATGAGTAGGTTTTTCGATTGCGAACGAAGTTTACCAATGGCTTTTAGTTTCCCTTCACTTGCAGGACGAATCAAGTTCAAGTTGAATGCTGAAGTCAAAACAAAAACATCTTCCACAACAGAGTTGGCGGCAAAGAATGCTGCATCATCTAAAAGCTTGAAATAAACCGTTCCGTGAATAGCATCGAGGGCATGGAAGTACTTGTCCGAAATAGTTAGACCGATCTCCGCTTCACCTTCAGATATTTTAGCAGTGATGGTATCGAAAATTTGGCCTAATAGACAAAAAGGAGTCTCGAATCTTCTGTAATCCTTACTACCATTGACGTTGATTCAAATTTAAGGTCATGAGTAAAAAAAGTGCTTACGCTGTTGTAGTCCGATTACTAAAAAAGCAGGGTTCAGAAATGGCAAACAGAGGTATAAATGTCATGTTTGTAAACGGCAGTTTCTGGGTGGGAAAAGAGTTGATCCGGAGTTACTCTGGAAGGAGTATTCTCAGGGGAAACAGACCTATGTTCAGTTGGCTCAAAAGTACAATTGCTCTTCTCGGACAATACAACGGAAGGTCGACTCGGTAGGGGTCTCCATACCGAAAAAGAGACCCCGTAAGATTATCGTTCTGATGGACACGACCTATTGGGGACGGAACTTTGGAGTGATGCTTTTCAAGGATTCGATGACCAAGGAGAACCTCCTGAAGTACTATGTTATAAACGAGACGAACGCACTTTACATCAAGGGCATCCGAGAACTTGAAAAGGCTGGATTCACGGTCGCAGGCATCGACTGTGATGGACGCAAAGGACTGATAGGTTCCTTCGATGGGATACCCGTTCAGATGTGTCAGTTTCATCAGGTGGCCATCATCAGGAGGTATATTACCAAAAAACCCAAACTCCCTGCTGCCATTGAGTTGAAGGAGATAGTTGCCTTGATGAAGGATACGGACAGGGAGTCTTTTGAAGGTGCGTTAAGCGATTGGCATACCAAGTGGGAATCCTTTCTAAAAGAACGGACTACGAACCTTGAAACAGGAAAAAGCCACTACACCCACAAGCGGTTGAGAAGTGCTCACCGAAGCCTGAGAACAAACCTAAAATGGCTCTTTACATGGTACGACCATATTGAATTAAACATACCGAACACGACCAATGCTATAGACGGACATTTTTCAGATCTGAAAAACAAATTGAGAAATCACAATGGCCTGTCGATTGAAAGAAAAAAGAAATTTATTGATGGTTTTTTTAAGGCATAAGGGCTTCTGAAAATATCAAAGGGACCACAAAAGTAGCCCCTTCGATACGGCATTTTCGTCAGCCACCGATGATGTCCCTCAATGAGTTGCTCCCCAGCAGAGCTCACCTCCGTTCAACTCGGTAAATCAAAGATATATTGAACTCTAAATCGGAGAAAATTTCAGTCAAAAAAACAGACTCTTTTTTGTCCACTTGAAAAAACTTGCTCAAAAACAGACTCCTTTTTGTCTATTAGGCCTCTTCCGATTACTCAGGACGAAAAACGAAGTACTGTTAGGGTTGTGGTGCAACATTGAGGTAAGCTCGTGGCTACATGGTTGAGAGGGAGAAGTATCGATTTACGGTGGCAGCGCTGCCCGAGGGGGTTTACCTCTTGGAGGCGCTTGCCGATGATAGTAATAAGGGCGTGCAGGGGTTTGTGAAGATGTGAATGCTTCGCGAATTCGAAGTGACCGTAGCCTCCTTCGCTTAGTTGCACTACGCTCTGGATGACGCAGGCTAGCGGGACTTCTCGATACACCTGCGCTGCGCTGCGGCACTCGAAGTGACAGCGGAAGTCAACCCCTACCCAATCTTCGGAAGTGCTTGAGCACAGCCAATAGGTCATTTGACACTCTGTAATTACGTGCATAAAGTAAATCTGGATCCAGCTCGGCTTTGACTCCGCCATCTACATCCGCCATGGTAATTACGGCTTTTGGAAGTGGTGGAAGTTCGACCCCCGTTCTGGTAATTCCAGTTCCGGCATAACCAACCCACGTTCTTTCTTTTAGTAGGACAAACACCACGTTCTTCAAATATCCAACCGGTGAATCTGTAAACCACCCCACTAGAATCCATAGCGGAAGGAGGATCAATGCAAGAACCACATCAAAAAGTCGTTTTAGTCTTTTGTTTGATGCTTTTCCAACCGAATTGATTCCGACAGTATACAGATCCCCAGAAGTGTTGATGGAATTACTTCCGATTAAAAACATCGATTCTTGAGGGGCGATTTTGAAGTCGACTCCTTCAACGGCCGAGCGACTCATTTGATCAATGATCTCTCGCGCTGGAACATCCTTGGCGCAAAAAATCACTTCGTTGATGTCGTGCACCCGAATGATCTCTTTCAACTGGGCATCATCCCCTAAAAAGCTTCTTTTTCCTTCGGGTGTAGATCCTGATGGACTTACAAACCCGATGAATGACGGGTTTTCAAAGGTTTGTTTCAGAAGCCCTTCTACACGATCTAATTCATCATTCAAACCAACGATGGCGAACCTCCGTTCGGTGGTTTTGGTTAGGATGATTCCTTTAATAATGAAGTTGGCAATCCAACGGATGAGAGGTAAACTCACGCAACTCCATAATCCGCCCAAAAGAATAATGGCACGACTGAATCGTATGGTCTCGGGCATCAATGCATAAATCATTAATGCAATGGACGAACCCACCAACGTTCCTTTCAAAACATTCAGAAGACGCACTGGTCGATCATAACCACCAGTGAAGAAAACGGAGATCAACCAAACGAGAATCAATCCCGGTATCACGATATAATACAACTCTGGAGGATAATGAAGGCCCTCCTCAAACTTGATGTTTGCTTCCCAATATTTCGCTAATCCGAAAAGGCCGCCATACAGCACCAATGCATCAATCAACGGCAACCAGCCCTGCTTTGCCATTCTTCCCATCAATGCAATTCCAGCTCTGAAAAGGATGGCAAAATTGATGAGCAACTGAAACAACTTGGCCTGTTCTGAAGAGAAGTGCTTTTTTGCGAAAATTGCCATCGCGTTGTAAAACACATACACGTAATTCAGGCTTCCCTTCTTGGTGCTCTCGCCCTTATAGTGAATGATTCGTGCTTCTGGAAAGTAGTAGTTCTTGTAACCGCCTTTGATAATTCGATAGGACAAATCGATGTCTTCTCCGTACATGAAGAAGGTCTCATCCAACAAGCCAACTTTATCCAAAGTCTCCTTGCGCATCATCATGTACGCACCGGATAAAACCTCAACCTCATTCGTTTTATCCTCTGGTAAAAAACCAAGGTGGTATTTCCCAAACCGCTTCGATTTCGGGAAGAGGCCCGATAAGCCAAAAACCTTGTAAAAGGCCACTTCGGGCGTAGGTAAACTTCGTTTGGATTCGGGTAGAAAGTCGCCTTTGCCATCCACCATCCGCACACCAAGACCACCTGAGTCGGGGTGTTCATCCATAAACTCAATGCACTTGGTAAATGTGTCGGCTTCAACAACCGTATCTGGATTTAACAGCAAAACGTACTCCCCGACCGCTTCACGAATTGCCTGATTATTAGCAACTGAGAAACCGGTGTTTTCCTTATTCGCTATCAGCTTGGCCCAAGGAAATCGCTCTTGAACCATTGCCACACTGCCATCAACAGAATTATTGTCAACCACAAAAACCTCCGCATCCATAGCTTCTATTGCCACTTTTACGGACAGCAGACACTGCTCCAAAAAGTGGCGCACATTGTAGTTTACTATGACGATGGAAAGTTTCAACGGATGCAGTGCAGTTGATGTGTCAACCCCTTTGACGACCAATCAGCCACCAAATGTAAGGGCTTATAAACCGCTAAGGGTGCTTTCGTATTGTACGCGCTGGGTCAAAGATCTGCCCAAGGTCAATTCATCGGTGTATTCTAGCCCACCGCCTGAAGAAACTCCGCGAGCAAGGGTGGTCAATATAATGTCCTGATCCTTCAACATTCGATAGAGGTAAAAATTGGTGGTGTCGCCTTCCATCGTAGTGTTCAAGGCCATTACGACTTCTTTTACTTCTTCAGATTCAACGCGTTCAATAAGTGGATTAATGTTCAAATCGCTGGGCCCGACTCCATCCATTGGAGAAATTACCCCACCCAAAACATGATACGTTCCGTTGAATTGCTCGGTGCTTTCAAATAGAATCACATCCCGAATATCCTCCACCACACAAATGACAGAATGATCACGGCTGGTACTTGCACAGATTGAACAATGATCTGTATCCGCCACATTGAAGCATGTTTTGCATTGGTTGGCATCTGTGATCAGCTTATCCAGCGATCGACTGAAAGACTTCAATTTATCGTCCTCCTGCTTCAATAAATGAAGCACGTAACGGAAGGCTGTTTTTCTTCCAACTCCGGGCAATTCAGCAAACCGATCCACCGCATCCTCCAACACTTTTGGAACTAAACTCATAGGGCAAATGTAAGATCAACGCGGTTGATAACGCTTGTGATAAAGTGTTTTCTATCATCCACCCTTGTGCGGAAAGGGCATCTATTTTAGGCGAATGTCACCAGCCCTCATCCTCACAATCATCGTTCTCTATTTTGCCGTGCTCATGCTTATTGGGCATTTCACCTCCAAAGACGCAAAAAACGCTGCCTTTTTTGTCGGAGAGAAAAGATCACCTTGGTACATCGTTGCGTTTGGAATGATCGGAACATCGCTTAGCGGTGTCACGTTTATTTCCGTTCCGGGATGGGTTGCCAGCACACAATTCGGCTACATGCAAATGGTTTTGGGCTATTTGCTCGGCTACACATTCATCGCGTTGGTGTTGATGCCGTTGTATTATCGACTCAACCTCACCAGCATCTACACCTATTTAAAAACCCGGTTTGGGGTTCACAGCTACCGAACTGGTGCATGGTTCTTCCTGCTTAGCCGAACCATCGGAGCGGCATTCCGACTATATCTCGTAGCTGGAGTGCTTCAGTTGACCATGTTCGATTCTTGGGGCGTTCCATTTTGGGTAACGGTTATGGTGACCATCCTCCTAATCTGGTTGTACACCTATAAAGGAGGAATCAAAACCATCATTTGGACAGATACGCTTCAAACGCTGTTCATGCTGATAGCCGTTGGATTGACGGTTATGATTATCGGGCAAGAGCTCAATTTCTCTGCCTCTCAACTTATTTCCACCGTTCGTGAAAGTGATTACTCGCAAATCTTCTTTTTCGATGATGCCGGTTCGGGCAGTTACTTTTGGAAACAGTTTTTCACCGGAGCGTTCATCTCTATTGTAATGACTGGCCTAGACCAAGACATGATGCAGAAGAACCTGAGTTGCAGAAATATTGGAGATGCACAGAAGAACATGTTTTCATTCAGCATCGTGTTGGTAGCGGTCAACTTGGTTTTCCTTTCCCTTGGAGCACTGCTTTACATTTTTGCAGAATCGAAAGGAATCGCCATCCCCGTTAAAGGAGATGACCTCTACCCCATTCTTGCAACCCAAGGCCATTTGCCGATTATCGTGGGTGTTGTCTTCATTCTTGGTTTAATCGCTGCAGCGTATTCTAGTGCCGACTCAGCCCTAACAGCCTTGACCACATCTGTTTGTGTGGATATCCTCGATATAGAAGAAAAGGAAGCGGCCGAACAAGAGAAGCTTAGAAAGAGAATGCACGTGGTAATGTCGGTGGTGCTCTTCGCCACCATTCTAGTTTTCAGGGTGATTAATGATGATAGCGTAGTTAGCTCACTATTCAAGTTTGCGGGCTTCACGTATGGGCCATTGCTTGGGCTCTATGCTTTTGGTCTAATCTCTAAAAGGCCTATTAAAGATCGTTTTGCACCTATCGTTTGCGTGCTTTCACCATTGGTTTGTGCATTGGTGTATTGGTTTCCAGAATTGATTGGTGGATATCAATTCAACTTTGAAATCCTGATGCTAAACGGTTTCCTAACATTCATGGGACTTTGGGCCATTTCTAAGCCCAAATTGGCCGAATCATAACATATGTCTCATCGACATTGAATTTATGTCGCCATTCCTGTAAGATCTCGCTACTTCTGTAACCGAGAGCTCGATATACTGGTACTTTATATAAGGAACTAAGAACTGAAATTATGGAATCAAATTTTACCAAGCGTTTGCTGACGCTAACAGCAATTGTCATTTTCGCGGTAAGCACCTCTTGCTTTAGTCAAGAGGCGAAACCGGAAATCAAACTACGAACCAATCACGCGTTTAAATCGAACGACTGGGCCTTAAGTATAGGCAGCAGCTTCCTTTCGTATGCTTATGGATATGGAGGACATATAGAAGGTGTGCCTTTGGTGCTTTCTTTCGAGTACGGTGTTCATCGTTATTTCGGAACTGGCATCTATGCAGGCATGCTTCACAGAACGCCTTCGGTTGGTGAACGCAGCTACAAGCAATCAGTGTATTCAGCTGGTGTACGATTCAACGGACATTTCTACAACGCCATTGATGACTTGATCAAAAAGGCAAATTTGAAATCCAACATCATTGATATGTACGTCAGTGTCAATCTCGGGATGGAGCATATGGTAACCAACCTACCCATCAATAAAAAAACCATCTTCTATATAGGAGTGGGTTTTGGACTACGGGCCTATCCTTTCAAAAACAAAAAGATTGGTTTGATGACAGAAATCGGTCACTCGGTGGTTTCTCCTTGGTTACTCGGTGCCACTTTCAGGCTGTGATCAGAAAGAAATTTCTGGCAGTGGAAGGGTCAAAGAATTGACCGTATTTCCATTTACATCTCTGATGGAAATGAATATGGTCGGTTCGGACTGCTCCCAATCTATTTCTATCACACCAAAATTGTTGCTTTCATAAGCCTCTCCAACTCTGTTGGTGTTTTCCTCCACATTATGCCAAGTTTTCGTTATCCCGCTGGAAGTGACATCATATAAAGGATAGCATCCTTGGTGCTGAAACTTGCTGACTTCAGAATAATGCACGTCACCACTTATGAATACAACCCCGTTGGCTTGAGTTGATTTAATCAGCTCTGCAAAACGTCTTCGCTCCGCTGGGAAGTTTGCCCATGCTTCAAAACCATTGTAACTGATTCCGAATTGATTGCTGCTGCAGACTACGCGCAACTCGGCTGGTTCCCGAAGCACGGTTTCCAACCAGGCCCACTGTTCATCACCCAAAAAATCAACCGTTGAATCGGTGTGTGGCCGATAATCATTCCTAAAACCTTGTCCATTGGCTGGAAGAATCGAATCTCTGAACGTTCGGGTATCCAACATGATGAACTGCACGCGTTTTCCAACTTCACCTGTGGCAACTGAATGGTAAATCCCCAAATGATTTCTTCTTTCAGAATTTGAAGGTTCACTCCAGAAATCAAGAAAGATCTGCTTTGACTCTTCCTTCTTAGAATACTCCTTTCCCGCATCGTTCTTTCCGTAATCATGATCGTCCCAAACAGAGAGATAAAACGTCTCCTCGTTCAACTTTCTAAACTCAGGCTTGCAACCAAGCTTACCGTATTTCTCTCGCAGCACTTTCATCTTATAGGTATCTCCATAGATGTTGTCACCCAGCCAAACGAAAACGTCCAAATCAGCTTTGCTTGCAGCGATTAAAGCAGGTTGACTTTTGTCCTGATCCGCACAAGACCCGAAACCGATCCTTGTCACGTTTTCCAATTTCAATCCATTATTAAGCGCTCCACAATAAAGCTCATCTGTTTGGCAGGACGTTGAAAGCGAAACCAGCGAAATCGCCAGCAATACCATTAGGTTTTTCATACTGTCTCCATTTGCTTTTCAAGTGTTGGCCTCGTGTTGCCTTCTTTTTCAGGAATCAAACTCATTGCATACTCGCTTAACGCAGTAATTGTCAAACTTGGATTTACACCCAAATTGCAAGGAATAATAGACCCATCGAGTACCCACATATTTGGGTAGCCGTGAACCTTGAATTGCTCATCTACCACTCCATCCTCTTTGGTTTTCCCCATTGGGCATCCACCCAAAATATGAGCAGTGGAAGACATGTTGAATAGAACCTCCGAAGTTGCATTCAGTGCCACACCATTGGTTTTTTCTGCATAACGGTGCATAACGTCCTGACCAACTTCAATGTAAGCCGGAACACGACTGTCTTCACCATTCTCAACAGTCAAACTGCCTCCGAATAATCCCTTTTTCCATTTCATCTTCAATGCATTATCCAACGATTGCATCACTAATAGGATAATGGAGTGGCTACCAAAATCACGTCTCAACGCATTGAACACTTTAATTGGACTGGTGATGAAGTTCCAAAGCATTTTTAGAGTTCGAACAATTGGGTGACCGTCTCCAGCAGCAATTACCGAAAGCAATCCCATCATTCCTGAACCATTAGAATATTTCACCAATTCGATGTGCGTGGAATCGTTCGGTTCGAAAACTCGACTAATGGCCAACCCATGATTCATTTTCTCTTCGATGCCTGCAATACCGCAAAGCGATTCTGAATTGGTTCTGAGGTTTTCACCCAACTTTTCTGAGAGGTTCGGAAGCGTTCCAAACTCCTGTTTTTGCTGAAACAACAACTTCATCGTTCCGAGTACTCCGGCCGAAAAGACAATGCCTCGACTTTTGAAAACACGCTTGTTCGTTCCAAACCAAGAAGTGCTTGACTCGGTATGGACGGTGTAGATTCCATCGGCAAAATCAACTTTGGTCACCTTGGTTTCAGCTTCAACTTTGGTTCCCCACTTTTCTGCAAACCACAAATAGTTTTTATCCAACGTGTTTTTGGCGTTATGCTGACACCCGACCATGCAACCCGCACATTCAATGCATCCTTTTCGCACTGGACCTAACCCATTGAAGTAAGGATCCTTTTCAACCTTTGGGTCTCCGATGTAAACCCCAACATGATCAACCATTCCATAAGTTTCAGAGCGGTTCATGTCTTTGGCAATTTCCTTTAAAACCAAATCCTCGGCATCCTCTTTTTCGTACTTAGAACTGCCAAGCATGAATCGAGCTTTTTCATAGAAAGGTGTCAACGCTGCTTTCCAATCGCGAAACCCAGACCAAGCCGGATTATTGAAAAACTCATCTGGAGGAAACATGTGTGTATTGGCATAAACCAATGAACCACCTCCAACTCCAGCACCGCCTAACACCATAATTCTATTCAGAAAATTGATTCGTTGAATTCCGAACATTTTCAATTGTGGCACCCAGAGGAACTTGCGGACGTTCCAAGTGGTCTTAGGAAAATCCTTGGCTTTCCAACGCTTCCCCATCTCCAGAACTAAAACGTCATAGCCTTTTTCAGAAAGACGCATAGCCGAAACACTGCCCCCAAAACCTGACCCAATCACAATGTGATCGTAAATGTGATTTTCTTGTTTCTTCGTCATTTGATTTCGGAACTATCGGATTGAAAATACAAGGCTTAAAGTTATTGATGTAGATGACCAAATGACGACCAATTTTTAACAACCCAAACCCCTTATTGTAGCTTAGATATCAGTACTTTTGCCGAAATTTTTATACCCCAGTCCATCTCATGGAATTAGACCCTGAAAAGTTCACTGGCGAAGGCCTCACGTTTGATGATGTATTAATGGTTCCGGCTTACTCCGAGGTTATGCCTCGCGAAGTCAACATCACAAGTAGATTTAGTAAGAATATTGAAATCCGCGTGCCGGTTGTCTCTGCGGCAATGGACACGGTTACTGAAGCAGCAATGGCAATAGCCATAGCACAAGAAGGTGGCATCGGAGTTCTTCATAAAAACATGAGCATCGAAGCTCAGGCTCAACTTGTAAGAAAGGTGAAGCGGGCAGAAAGCGGAATGATTATCGATCCGGTGACGCTTCAGTTGGATGCAAAAGTTGGAGACGCGCTGAACATGATGGCCGAGTATAAAATCGGTGGAATTCCAGTTGTGGACAAAGATTACACGTTGGTTGGAATTGCCACGAATCGTGATTTACGATTTGAACGCAACATGACTCGGCCAATCACCGAAGTGATGACCAAGGACAACTTGATCACCACAACCAACACGAAAGACATTGCGCTAACCGAGGATACGCTTCAGAAATATAAGATTGAAAAGCTGCCTGTGGTTGATGCAAACTACAAGTTGATTGGATTGATCACGTACAAGGATTTGATCAAAACGAAGCTTCGTCCAAATGCCTGTAAGGATGAATTTGGCAGATTGAGAGTTGCCGCAGCTATCGGAATTACTGGTGATATGCTTGACCGTGTACGAGCGGTGGTTGCAACCGGAGTTGATGCCATCGTTCTCGATACAGCTCATGGCCACTCAGTAGGCGTGTGCAATTCTCTGGAAGCAATCAAAGCAGAATTCCCAGATCTACAGGTCGTAGTTGGAAACATTGCCACAGCAGAAGCGGCAAAAATGCTCGTTGAAAAAGGAGCCGATGCTGTGAAAGTTGGAATTGGCCCTGGATCGATTTGCACCACAAGAGTTATCGCTGGTGTTGGTGTTCCTCAGTTGACGGCCATTATGAATGTGGCGAAAGCGCTTCAAGGAACTGGGGTTCCGGTTATCGCGGATGGTGGAATCAAGTTTACCGGTGATGTGGTAAAAGCAATTGCGGCTGGAGCAGACACGGTAATGATGGGAAGTATGTTCGCAGGTGTAGAAGAATCGCCAGGTAGAACAGTGATTCTGGAAGGAAGAAAGTTTAAGACTTACCGAGGTATGGGGTCTATTGAGGCCATGCAGCAAGGATCGAAAGACCGTTATTTCCAAGATGCCGAAGAGGATGTTAAGAAGTTGGTACCTGAGGGTATTGTTGGACGCGTCCCTTACAAAGGCACTCTATCCGAAGTGATGTATCAGTTAATCGGTGGCCTTAGGTCCGGCATGGGATACTGCGGTACCACGACCATTACTGAACTTCAAAAAGCAAAATTTATTCGCATTTCTGCGGCCGGAATTAGAGAGTCTCATCCACATGGTATTACCATCACCAGTGAGGCGCCAAACTACAGCCCTTGAGCACGTCAATTGATATAAGTTGATCGTTACATTTGCAATCCTTTTTAAAAATCTGAATTAAATTATCATGAGTAAAACTATTCTAAGCACTGCTTTCATTCTTCTTGTCGCATTGTTGATCGGTACACAGACCCGCGCCCAGAAAAAAGACCCGGTAATAATGACCATTTCGGGAGAGGACGTGAAGGTTTCTGAGTTTGAAGCCGTTTACAAAAAGAACAATAAAGATGAGGAAGTAGATCGTGCTGATCTTGCTGAATACCTCGAACTGTACATCAACTTTAAGTTGAAAGTAAAGGAGGCTGAAGCGTTGGGGATGGATACAATCCTAAAATTTCAAGAGGAGTTGAAGGGCTACCAAAAGCAATTGGCAAAGCCTTACCTGACTGACAAGTCGGTAACGGAAGCGCTGGTTCAAGAAGCTTACGAACGAATGAAGTCTGACGTGAAAGCAAGCCACATCCTTTTAAAGGTTGATCCGGATGCGTTGCCAAAAGACACATTGGCCGTTTACAATCGAATTGTTGAAATGCGCAATGATGCCATAAAGAACAACTCTTTTGGGAAATTGGCTGCTAAAAATTCCGAAGACCCATCAGCAAAAACAAACCAAGGTGATCTTGGATATTTCACCGGGTTAAGAATGGTTTACCCGTTTGAGAGCGCTGCTTACACAACTAAGGTTGGTGAAATCAGCATGCCAATTAGAACTCGATTCGGGTACCACATTATTAAGGTGGAAGACATGCGACCTGCACAGGGCGAGGTTCTAGCGGCACATATTATGATTAAAACGCCAAAGGACGCCACAGAAGAACAAAACGCTGAATCGAAGAAAAAAATTGATGAGGTTGCTGCGCTACTAAAAGAAGGAAAGGAATTCGCCAAGTTGGCTGCCAAATATTCTGATGACAAAGGATCTGCAGAAAAAGGTGGTGTTTTGCCTTGGTTTGGAACCGGTAGAATGGTACCTGAGTTTGAGACGGCAGCTTTTGCATTAGAAAATGATGGAGACATCACTGAGCCAGTTAAGTCTAGCTACGGATGGCACATAATTCAACGTAAAGAGCGCAAGGCTCAGAAAGCTTTCGAAGATATGGAGAGTGACCTTAGAGCTAAGGTGGCAAAGGACAGCCGATCTCAGCAAAGCAAGATTGCAGTATTAAGTAAGGTGAAGAAAGAGTACGGATACACCGTAAACGAGAAAGCCGTAGCAGCCTTATCCACAAAACTAGACAGCACTGTTTTTGATGGCAAGTGGGAAGTTTGGACTACAAAGGAAAACCCAAAAACTGTAATGCAAATTGGCGAGACCGTTTTCAATCAGAAGGATTTTGGTGATTACATCGCTTCGCATCAGGTAAGAAGAAAGCCAGTTGATATGGCTGTACTGGTTAATTCATTCTTTAAGCAATTCAGCGAAGAAGAGTTGCTTAAGTATGAGGAAGGGCAGCTTTCAAATAAATATCCAGAATACAAAGCCCTTTTAAAGGAGTACCGCGATGGCATCCTACTATTCGACCTAACAGACCAGAAGGTTTGGAGTAAGGCAGTAAAGGATACTACCGGACTAGCTGATTTCCATAAAGGAAATGGAGACAAGTACATGTGGGAGCAGCGAGTTGATGCTACTATCTACTTCTGTAAAGATGATACCATTGCTACGGTTGTCACGGGTTTGATGGATGCGATTAATTCTGAAAAGATTACCAACGATTCTCTTCTAAAGCGATTGAATGCTAGCAGCAAGCTTAACCTAAGAGTTGAGGACGACAAGTTCCAAAAGGATGAGAATGAATTGATTGATGCCATTGCATGGAAGAAGGGTGTTTATGGCCCAACGGAAAACAATGGCCGTCAGGTAATCATCAACGTTAAGGAAGTTTTGAAGCCGGGCCCAAAGACTTTGCGAGAGGCAAGAGGTTTAGTTACAGCTGATTATCAAGACAAACTTGAGAAAGATTGGATCAAGGAATTGCGTTCTAAATACAAATACAAGGTGAGCAAAGAGCATCTTGAATTGATCAAGTGATTCGTTCGCTCACGGAACCAACCTTATTATTTCTTTCCATCCTTTTTGTTTTCGGATGCGGACCCCGCAACACCGAAACAGACGAAAGAGTGGCTGCGAAAGTCGGTGATAAAACACTTTTTGCAGAAGATGTTGAATCGGCCATGCCGGATAATCTGACTGTAGAAGACAGCCTAAATATGGCTCAAAGTTTCATACGGAATTGGGTGACACAGAATTTGCTTCTGGAAAAAGCTGAGTTGAATTTGTCAGGAGACCAGTTAGATGTTTCTGAGAAATTGGAAGAATATCGGCAATCGTTGCTAATCTATCTCTACCAGAAGGAATACGTACGGCAACAGATGGATACGGCCGTTTCTGGCTCCGAATTACTGGAATATTACGATGCCAATAAAGAAAATTTCAAGTTGAAGGACAATATTGCACGTATGCTTTTCGTACGGTTGGCCAGCAACAACAAGGATGTTTCGAAAGTAATGAAGTGGTGCCGTTCCGATAAAGAGGAAGACCGGGAAGAATTGAATGCATACTGTCAGCAGCATGCCATCAAGTTTATATTGATGGAAGACCGTTGGAACGTGTTTAACGAAGTAATTTCTGAGGTACCACAGGACCTTTATTCATCGTCAAATTCACTTTTCAGAACAGGCACGATTGAACTTTCTGATACAACCGGCACCTATATACTTTCCATAAAGGAAGTAAAGTCGAAAAATGAAGTTGCCCCTTTGGAGTTTGAAGCGTCAAGCATCCAAGGAATAATTCTTAATAAACGCAAGATCGACCTTGTCAAGTCTCTGGAACAACAGATATTTGACGAAGGCTTAAGCAAAAACCATGTACGCATCGATTAAATATTTTGTGATTGTCGTTGTGGCTGGATTAATTTTTCCAGCTCTTTCGGTGGCGCAGCCAACAGACCAAGAGCCTAAAGGCCAAAGTATAGACCGCATAATTGCAGTTGTGGGGGCAAATATCGCGACCCAATCGGAGCTCGAAACACAATATCTCCAAATGCTAACGCAGGGTATGGAGCCAGACGATCTAACGCGTTGTAGGCTCTACGAAGAGATCCTGTATCAGAAATTGCTTCTCAATCAATCTCAAGTTGATAGTGTGGAAGTAAGTGATTCTCAGGTTGAAGACGAACTCGGCCGAAGACTAGACTACTTCATCGCACAAATTGGTTCTAAGGAAAAACTGGAAGAGTATTACGAAAAGAGTCTTCTTGAGATTAAAGATGAATTCAGAAAATTGATTCGGGATCAGTTGCTTGTGCAGACTATGCAGCAAAAGTTAACAGCCGATGTCAAAGTAACTCCGAATGAAGTAAGAAGATTCTTCGCGAAAATACCAGCGGACAGTTTACCATATGTGAATTCTGAAATTCAATTAGGTAGAATTATGATTAAACCCAAAATCAGCCAAGATCAGTTGGACGAGGCTCGTCACAAGGCTGAAGACCTGAGACAACGTGTATTGGATGGAGAGAAATTCTCCACACTTGCGGTGTTGTACTCCGAGGATCCTGGGTCATCTAAAAAAGGTGGCGATTTAGGCTTCTTCTCTCGTGGACAGATGGTACCGGAGTTCGAGTCCGTTGCTTTCAAAATGAAGAATGATTCCGTTTCTGACATCTTTAAAACCGAATTTGGCTATCACTTTATGCAAATGATTGAGCGAAGAGGTGAACAAGCCAACGTTCGTCACATCCTAATTAAATCCAAGCCGTCAATAGAAGATATCATCAAAGCGTCAGAATTGTTGGACAGCTTGAAAAAAGAGATTGAGCTGGACAAATTAGACTTTGAGGTAGCTGCAACGCAATATTCCGAAGACGAGGACAGCAAATTAAATAAGGGCATGATGTATAACGTGAATACTGGATCTACTGTTTTTGAAATGGACCAATTGAGTATGATCGATCAGCGATTGTTTTTAAAAGTTGAGAAAATGGACCTAGGCTCTATTACTGAAGTTATGGATGTAACTGAACCAGATGGTTCGCCTTCCTACAACATTTTCATGCTAAAGACAAGAACGGAACCCCACGTAGCCAACCTGAAAGAAGATTATCAAAAGATTCAGAATGCCGCTCTTGCTGAAAAGCAAAACACAATGATCGGTGATTGGATTAGTGAAAAAGCAGGCAGAACTTATATCATGATGGATCCTTTATACGAGAGCTGTCCATTCAATAATAACTGGATTCAAGAAGCACAATAATGTCGGAGAAACACGAGGATATCCAAGCCATGGAGAATTTGCAGGTGGCCTACAAAAACCTAAAAACTGAAATTTCTAAGGTAATTGTCGGACAAGAAGATGTAATCGATCAGGTATTGATCAGCATCTTCTCCAATGGTCACTGCCTATTAGTTGGAGTACCCGGATTGGCAAAAACGCTTTTGGTCAATAGCATTTCAGAAGTATTGGGCGTTTCCTTTAACAGGATTCAGTTTACACCTGATTTAATGCCAAGCGATATTATCGGAACCGAAATTCTAGATGAAAATCGAAATTTCAAGTTTGTAAAAGGGCCGTTGTTCGCCAACGTAATTCTTGCAGATGAGATTAATAGAACACCTCCAAAAACGCAGGCAGCTTTACTTGAGGCAATGCAAGAAAGGTCTGTAACCACTGCTGGTCAAACGTACATGTTGCCTTCACCATTCTTTGTTTTGGCAACACAAAATCCGATTGAGCAAGAAGGAACATATCCGCTTCCAGAAGCACAGTTGGACAGATTCATGTTCAACATTTGGTTGGATTACCCGAGCTATGAAGAAGAATTAAATGTGGTTAAACGAACAACCGCTGGAGCCAAGACGAAGCTTCAAAATGTTTTGACGGCTGATGAGATCATCAATTTTCAAGAGTTGATTCGAAAGATTCCTGTGGCAGATAATGTGTTTGAATATGCCGTTAAATTAGCTTCAAGCACACGACCTGATACTCCAAATGCCGGCACCAACGTAAATGAGTTTGTAAACTGGGGCGCAGGTCCAAGAGCTTCACAGTATTTGATTATTGGAGCTAAAACTCATGCCGCGATTAACGGAAAGTTCTCTCCAGATATTGAAGATGTTCGAGCTGTTGCCGGCCCAATCCTTCGACACAGAATTGTACGGAATTATAAGGCTGAGGCAGAAGGGGTCAGCGTTGAGGATATCATTGACGGATTGATCAAGTAAGATTAGAAAAACGCCCTCAACTGCACATTTCCTGTATGGATGATTGGGTTATCTCCACTCTTCCTTCCATTGTATTGAAGGTTTAATTGAAGGTTCTGGGCAATTCTTGTTTGGAATAATAGGGCCCAAGTATAGTTCTGTCCATTCTTCAACCCATCCAACATTTGAAATTCTATGGTATTACCATCAATCCCAGAATAAGTAATACTCAGGTGACTAAAGCTGGCCTGAAGGCTTCCACGTTGAAGCAAGTTGTACTTGGCCTCTACCCCACTTTCACGAATGATAGCTCGCTCGTTTAACGACTCTACCAATTTGTTCTGCTTGTCGGCATAACGGTACAACAAGGTCACTCGAAACTTCTTTCCCGGTTGCACTACCAGCCTAGGTTCCAGCTCGTAAAAATCAATCTCGTAATTATTTTGGCCAAAGTTCTTGCTGATGTTGTTTTCCCAACCATTCTCATATTTCATATTGAAAGTAAGCGGCTTAATAATGTTCCACCTTCCGCTCACTTTGTGCGAGCCGGTCTCTCTGAATGTACCTCCACTTACCAAAAATGACTTGATGTTGTTGTCTTGATACGTGTAGTCAAACCCATATTTAGAGACACCTTGATTGAAGGAAACCGTATTACGGAGTGAGCTGCTCAAAGTGACCAAAGCAGAATCACTCACTTTGGTGAACAAAGGATCGAAAGCAAGTAGGATATCTGTTCGTTTCGTTTTGCGATCCACTCGAAAAGCAAACTGATCCGAGAATCGTGAGATAAATTTCAACACGCCTTTCTTCATTCCCCACATTACTTTGGGCCTGAAATTGACAATCTGATTTAGCTGTGTCCGATATACTTTTTCAAACTCATTGGTCGGGGTGAAAACCTGGATATAACGTGCTGTGTCCTGAAATACTGCCTCAACAAACTCATTAATTTGCTGATCTCCATCACCATTCTGATCGATCCAATTCCAACTTCCTTGCCCTTGGTTCACTTCTATAAAAGTGATTGCTTTTTTGGTTTCTAGACCAGAACCAACTTCATAAAAGGTCTGAGTGCGAAACATACCTTTCCAAAGGTTAAGCCCAATCTCCAAACGATTTACCAATGAATTGTCCGGCTTATCAATCGTTAAAGTAGAATCGACAATCGTTAGTTTTCGATAGGTAGTTTTTAAGCCGGCCGTTACTTTCTTCCATTTAAGAATGCTGATACGCCCACCGAACTCATCTGCATAAGCGCTTCGTTTCAACGAATTTTCGCTCGGCTTCTTGTCTTCCCTTCTGCGGTAATTCAATTCAAACGTGTTCTTCCATTTTTCAGGTGATCGAACAAAGAAGAACATGTCGTTAAAATGGTAGCTATTTGCCAGCATTGAATCGGTTCCGGTCAAACGGAACTCATTATTCTCAAACACATTCTTTGCCCCAATCACAACATATTTAAGGTCCTGTTTCAGGTTTAGGAGGTATCGGCCAAATTGATTGTTCAGATTGACACCTCTACTATCGATAAAGCTTCCATTTAAGTCTGCTGTGAATCCCTTGTAATCCACGTTACCAACAAGTGAATGCTGCCAAGCATTAAAGGTTTTCGCATTGATGAATGATCTGGCTTCGTATCGCAAACCTGCTACATCTTTTCGATTGAAACCGAGATAAGCCATGCTTATGTATTGATCCACATTTGCGTTTTCATTGGCGATGCTCCAGTCTCGTTCAAACTCCACAGTTCTAAATCGCTCTATCGGTTTGAAATTGAGGTTGGTGTGCTCAAAATCTAAACCAGTCACTATTGACCACTTTTTGGCCGTATCCAGCGGAATGATTTGATCATAGCCAACCTTGGCAGCAAGACCAAGATTATCGCCATTGTGAACCTTCGAAAATGTATTTAAGTCGGTATTACTCATCGCGCCTTCTACGTGAATCTTGGCATTCTTTGAGATCTCATATTCCGCACCCAGCGTGTAGAGTTGATTTTGCTTTGGTGTCACCATTTGAATGACTGGCATATATCGACCCTGCTTCACACCAGTAGTCTCGTTGGGCGCAATCCACCGAAAAACACGACCGTTCGCACTACTCGGAGGTTGTTCATAATCTCCGTTTCCCAATCCCACATCGGAAAAGCTTACACGGAGTCTAGCGCTATCGGGATTCGTACTATGAACCAAGATGTCTGTAAAAAGCACAGGCTGCCCTGCTATCATCACCGTGGTATCGATGCCTTTGTATAGAATCTCATCCGTATTGAAGTCCACAGTATCGATAGAGGGAATGATGGCGTGAGTCAGGCTGTCTCCGATGGAAGCAAGAAGTGACTTCCGACCTTCAGTCAAATCGATATTAACTGGTTGATTTTTGGCATCCTGTTCTGTGTAAAAGTTGAACCGAACCTTCAATTTTCGATGGTCGTATTCCGCCCCAGCATGCACCAATGATCGAGTATAGTTCCGGTCAGAATATTGAAATTCAACTACAATCCGTTTGTCTTTTGTGATGAGTTGTTTCGCGGTGAACGTCACTTCTCCCGTGTTGTAGTCAATCACATAATCATGTTCCTGTCCACGGGTCATCAGTTTTCCATCTATGAACACACGTTCCGTTCCAGCCAATACAATAATAAACAGCTCGTTCTCCGCTCCGCGAAGTCGATACGGCCCTTGGTTCCCTTCCAAACCTTGGATTTTTTGGCGAGAAAATTTACCCCGACTTAGCGCACCGCTAGCAGTTAATTTTAATTCACCAGCTTGGAGTTCCGGCCATTTCTTACTTCGTAATGGAAACTTGTGAGTTAGGCCTAAACCTTGTGCCCGCTTTTTGAATGACATGAAATAGCCTTCTGGTCTTTCCATTCGGAAATCGCCAGCTGTTAGCTCCGTACGGTCCGTGTAGATCTGCACATAAACCTGATCGAACTCTTGCAAATTCTGGGTATTTCCCTGCGGTTGGACCGGAATATTATTGTCGGATATTGCGGCTCTTACACCGAGTTTTGGTGTGAGTCGTCCAGATAATTGAAGGTTCAAGCTGGAACTAACACCAAGATCCTGATTATTTCCCACCTGAATTCCGCGAGAAATCGAACCACTTTTCTCTAGGGAGGAGAACGTGAACATTTCTGCCGTGCTTTTTGGTGTGTAAACAGCCTCAAATGGATTGACTCCACCTACTAATTTTGGTGCCAACAGGCTTCGCTCCTTGTGCTTTGTTTCTGCAGTAAATAGAAATGGAAATACTCGGTATTGAATCTTTACCGAATCCAAGGCAGTCTTGTTTTTCAGAATGATTCTTGAGTGTGCCCAATCGAAATCGTATAGCCCAGTGTCTACATCCGACCCATCAGACGCCTTTAGTGTCCATGAATCCGGCACTACGCTGAGGGTATCCAAAGAAATTGTATCGGTATTAAACTGGAACCATCTTTCCCGAATATTGCTGCGCTCTTGAGCCTGAATGATCGTGCTAAAAAGCACGCATCCGACCAATAAGATCAAACGTTTGGGACAAACCAGCATACAGCGATTCCGCCAACGGGGTACAACCTGATCAATAATAACGGAATAATCGGCTGGAAGTATGTCGTGAGGCATCAATCCGCCACACGTTTCAATTCAATTCTGATCAAATAGAGTATGCTCCGAGCATGAGAATTGGATTCTCCATCATTCGCTTAAACGTTTGTAGGAATTTGGATCCAGTTGCGCCATCAACCACGCGGTGATCGCAAGAAAGCGTCACCTTCATCACGTTTCCAGGAGCGATCTGTCCATCTTTTACAACAGGCACCTGACTAATGCCACCTACCGCCATAATGCAGCTGTCAGGTGGATTTACAATTGCCGTGAATTCTTCAATGCCGAACATTCCCAAATTTGAAATAGTGAATGTGTTGCCTTCCCAATCTTCAGGTTGAAGTTTCTTGTCGTGCGCCTTTTGGGCGTAATTCCGAACTTCTGCTGAAATTGATGTCAACGATTTCGTATCCGCAAATCGCACAACAGGCACAAGTAATCCTTCATCAACAGCTACGGCCACACCAATATGAACGTGGTCGTTGTATCGAATATGATCTTCCATCCATGCAGAATTCACCTTAGGATTTTCCTTCAAAGCGACAGCACACGCCTTAATAACGAGATCATTGAAGCTGATCTTCAATGAAGCCACTTCGTTAATCGCCTTGCGCGCGTCCATCATTCTGTCCATGTCAATGCTCATGGTCAGATAGAAATGTGGTGCAGTAAACTTGCTTTCGGCTAATCTGCGAGCAATTGTTTTTCGCATCTGCGAAACAGGCTCATCCGTAAAGGATTCTACCTGAGCACCCATATTCATACCAAGGCCTCCGCTGAAATTGTCAACGTCACGCTTAATAATTCTACCAGCGTCTCCAGTGCCTTTTAGCATCTTAAGATCCAATCCTTTCTCTGCAGCTAACTTCTTAGCAAGTGGAGAGGCTTTCATCCTTCCGTTTGTCGAAGCCATGATTGGTGCAGGAGCTGGAGCTGCGTGTTTTGCCGGTTCCGCTTTTGCTACAGGAGCAACTTTGGCTGGAGCTGGTGAAGCTTCTTCTTTCTTTTCCTCCACAACTTCTTCCACCTTGTTCTTTTCAGCATCTAAAAGGGGTTGAATATCCTCACCCTTTTCTCCCAGAATTGCCAGAATCGAGTCGATTGGCGCGGTCTTTCCAACTCCAATTCCCTGGTATAAAAGCACGCCATCCTGAAACGACTCAAACTCCATAGTCGCTTTGTCGGTCTCAATCTCTGCCAACAAGTCACCAGAAGTAACTGTGTCCCCAACATTTTTATGCCACGCAGCCACCACACCATCAGTCATGGTGTCACTCAACTTGGGCATTCTTACAATTTCAGCCATATCTAGCTTTTAGGTATTAGGTATTGGCTATTAGCCTCAATCAGTAATAAATGGATAGTCCTCTTGAGCATAAACATCTTCGTACAATGCTTTGCCATCAGGAAATGGAGATTCTTCAGCAAAATCAACACATTCTTGTACTCGAACTGCAATTGACTTTCCAATCTTTTCCAACTCATCGTCAGAAGCATATTTCTTCTTCTTAATCACAGCCAACACTTGCTGAATTGGATCCCGAGACTTGTATTCCTCTACCTCTTCTTTGGTTCGATATTTAGCTGGATCACTCATAGAGTGTCCTTTATATCGGTAGGTATTAATCTCCAATAGAGTTGGTCCGTCTCCTTTTCTTGCGCGATCAACTCCGTCTTTTACGCCATCATAAACCGCTACTGGATCCATTCCATCTACCGGAGCCGAAGGCATCTCGAATGCATGACCTAGCTTGTAAAGATCAGTCACGTTACTTGTCCGTTCCACGGATGTTCCCATCGAGTAGCCGTTGTTTTCGATGATGAAAATGACTGGAAGTTTCCAAGTCATCGCCATATTCAATGCTTCATGAAAAGCACCTTGTCGAACGGCTCCGTCTCCCATATAGCAAAGGGTAACGTTTTTGGTTCCTCGATACTTTTCAGCAAACGCAATTCCTGCACCTAAAGGCACTTGACCACCAACGATACCATGACCGCCCCAGAATTTATGCTCCTTGGAAAACATGTGCATGGATCCACCCTTTCCCTTTACGCAGCCGGTCACTTTCCCATACAATTCGGCCATAACTTCCTTTGCAGGGACACCCATTGCAATTGGATGCACGTGATCACGATATGCTGTAATAACGTTATCGCCTTTTTCGAGAGCTTCTGCACTACCTGCCACAACAGCCTCTTGACCTATGTATAGATGACAGAATCCTCTAATCTTTTGTTGGATGTATAGTTGCCCACACTTCTCTTCAAACTTGCGATAGAAGAGCATATCCTCATACCATTTAAGATATGTCTCTTTCCCGAAAGTGGTCTTTTTCTTCGCCATGGAATCAATACAATTAAGGGGGTAAAAATAGCTAGAAAGGCAGGCAAAAAGCGCTCACTTTCTAAGACCACTTGCATCAAAGGCAAACGGTAATAACACGCGGGCATCCTCAATCACGACAACCTTCTTTTTAGGAGAAGAAAGAATCAACTTAATGGGTGAATCATGTCGCATTTGACATTCCATAATCACCTGTCTGCAAGCGCCACATGGCGTAATCACATCTTCTAATTCAAACTCTTCTGACCCAGCAATAATGGCCATGGTTTTTACAGCCTGATCTGGAAATAACGTTCCTGCTGAAAATATGGCTACACGTTCGGCACAAAGACCTGAAGGATAGGCCACGTTTTCCTGATTACTCCCTAAAACGATTTCGCCATTGGCAAGCAATGCTGCAGCGCCTACCCGAAACTTAGAGTACGGAGCATAAGCTACCGAAGCTGCTTCCTCTGCTTTGCGTAAAAGATTTTTCTCCGTATTCGAAAGTTCTGAATCGTCAGAATAAACTACTGCTTTTACGTGTTCCGAATATTCCTTCATGGCGATGAAATTAGAAATTTCAGAGTGGAAAGATCATACAAACCGCGTAGGCTTTGATGCCCCGCTCTTCTCCTACAAAACTCATCTTTTCAGATGTGGTTGCCTTAATAGAGATTTGACCTGTTTGGCAATCCATAACCTTAGCCAAAACCTCTTTAATCTTATCGATATGAGGATTAACCTTCGGACGCTCCAAAACTACCGTTGCATCTATATTTCCCAGTCGATAACCTTTCTCTGCAAGAAGCTCCATAACACGAGCAAGTAACTTCTTACTATCCGCTCCTTTGTAAGCCGGGTCTGTATCTGGAAAGTGATATCCGATGTCTCGCAAATCAGCAGCGCCAAGAATGGCATCGCAAATAGCGTGAATCAGTACATCCGCATCGGAATGTCCTACAGATCCTTTTTCAAAATCAAGTTTGATACCTCCTAGCCAGAGGTCATATCCTTCAGCTAACTGATGAATATCGTACCCGAATCCGATTCGGCTGTCCATCATTCAGCTGTACTTCCTTCTTCAGTCTTCTTTTTTGAAGAATCGAAATCGAAGGTTAGGGTAAATCTTAGCGTGTTTGCCAAAGGATGCTGTTGCTTCAACGGAATCAGATAGGCGAAATCCAATCCGAATACATTATATCGGATAGTCGCTCCCAATGTAAAGAACTGACGATCGCCTTTCGAAGCATCTTCGTGAAAATAACCAGCTCGAATACCGAATTGCTTATTATAGAAGTATTCCAACCCGGCTGACCAATTCACCTCTCTAAATTCCTCAGCGGTTCCGCCTGGTGCGTCTCCAAATGATTGGAAAATCCCGGTAGGTACACCAACATTTGGATCTTTGCCTCTCGAAATTACTTGATTGTTTTCCGAATCTAACTCTGGGTTACCATCTTCATCTAACTTATACTCTGGCGGTGTTGGTACCAGCAATTTGCTCGCATCAACATAAACACCCAAAGAATTGTGATCGTCAACGTGCATCTTGAAACCAACGCCCAATCGCATATTCGTTGGAATAAAATCCTTTTCATTGGTTTCGGTATAGGCCATTTTCGAACCAATATTGGAGAAGTTGATTCCTGCTGAAATTTCGGTCTTCATGTTTTTAATCTCAACCTTTTTGGTATTGTAATAGAAACTAAGATCTGCTGCAAATGCCTGGCCAGGCTTTGTTTCCGCACCGCCAACGCTAACCCCACCTGTCAGGTTTGAGTAGATGTATCGAAGCGCAATTCCGCCAGAAAACTCTTTAGACAGCTTTCTAGCATACGCTACATCCAGGGCAAATTCGCTTGGATTAAAGTCTCTAATGAAATCTCCATTCTGATCCGTAAACTGAATATTACCAAGCGAGAAAAATCTCAAGGAACCACCAATTGTTTGTTGCTTCTTTTTACCAATTCTTCCATAGCCTGATAGGTAAGCAAGATTGATATCTGGAACTAAAGCTCGCAACCACGGAGTATAGCTTAGGTGAACACCAAACGTCTTGTCAACAAATGCCAATTTTGAAGGATTCCAATGAATGGAACTTCCGTCTGCATCCGTAGCCGCTCCAACTTCGGCAAAACCACCGCCTCTAGCATCTGGGCCAATCATAAGGAATGGAACAGCGGTGGTAATGGTATTCAATTGCACGTCTTCAGCTCGTTGCCCCTGACCTGTAGTCGGTGATTGAGCTTTCGAAATGTGTACCATGGAGAACATGGCAAAGAGAATACACGTGTTTTTCAAACTGAACATGCATGATTTTTTAAGGATCGCAAATATAGCCATATCAAGTAGTTCGGGGGATTAATTCAGTATGACCAATTTTTCCAACTGTTCGGCCACTTGGCCGTCTGGTGTACTCACTTTTAAATTGTACACGTAAACCCCCTTTCCGATCTTCTGTCCATAGTCATCCAAGCCGTTCCAATCAATAGGATCGCCATGGAAACCATCGTTGTGAACGGTTTCATTTATTGTCTTTACCAGTTTTCCGGAAACTGTAAATACTTGCACCTGAACGGCCAAGTCATTACACGCTTGATTGTGTTCGAAGTAGAATGAAGTACGTGTAGTAAATGGATTAGGATAGTTCAGTACGTGATTAAGTGCAAGGTTGGCCGATTCAGAAACAACAAATTCGGTGAATGCCTCTGATGAGTTATTGTGGACATCCCACACTTTGACTTTTAAACTGTGTACGCCTTCGCTCAATTCACTAAAAGGATACGAAATCCTTCCGCTCTGGTAACTGTCCATATCACTTTGGTAAAAGTCGTTGAGATTGATGGTATTTCCAGAATTCTCATCTAAGACTGCGGTTAAGTCATGACCAATTCCATTTCCTACGGTATTTATTCCGTTGCTATCTACAACAACAGCAAGTAACAATGGGTTCTCATCCGTTGTTCCTCCGTAGGCGAATTGTTCATCATTCATATAAAGTTGAACATCTGGGCCAACTCCATCCAACACCACATCGCTTGAGGAGCCACCTATGATAAAGTCGTGTGAGTATCCGTTGGCATTAGTCGTTTCATTTTCTGCATAGTAGCTAAACCGGCCAAAATCGAAGTTGTAGGCAATGTCTCTCGGTACAACAAATTGAAATTGAAAGCTTCCATCGGTTACGCTGGCCTTTCCTCGAAAAACAAGGCTTTTGCGCACCTTAAATGGTGCTGGATATGAGGATGGATCATTGCCCAATGTTGTAGCCGTAGTTTCCTTGTCAAATACTGTCGGGTATATCACTCCGTTGAAATTGGTCATGTTAGCCCCTGTTTCGCTATTTACAAGCTTACCAGAAACAGAAACCAGCTCCAATGCACTTAACGTATCGATTGTAGTTGTGACCGATAGTCCATTTACGGTGAGAGTAGAAACATCGTGCTCCGGATAGGCTAAACGCTGGGCAGGATCACCGAGTAACGAGAAGTTTCGATTATTCACATCGCTACCTGCAGCTACTTTTGTCATCCGGATAACATCACCCATAGTCGGGTCACCCCAGAGTTGTTCGTTAAAAAGATTCTGGTAGAACTTCATATTAAGGTTGAAGTTTGGCGCGGAATAAACCAATCGAGATGTTGTGAAAAGAGCGATCCCTCCACCATTTGGGTTTAAAAGCACCAACTCACCAGCAGAAACTCTAGAAGGATCATCGTACCTACTGAATTCGCAAGTTGCCGTGACAAAGGCCGGCAGATTACTAGCATTTGACCAGGCATTAATGTCCGAAATTCCGAGCACGCGCTCATGCGTCCATCCCAGTTCGCCACCATGGCCAGTATAATTCACGATCAGTGCTCCCTTTTCAATATTGTTGTTCAAGTCAACCTGAACCTCAGGATATCGTTGGCCTCCAGGAGTGGACACCTGTACGTATGCATCCAGATAAATCTTGGTAAGGTTGTATTCTGGATATCTAGATTGAATGGTATCCGCCAATTCATCCGCCTGATTAAAGTGCATGTTCCCGTCCTCATCATCAGCAATCATTACAACTCGATTTCTCCAATCTGGTGCAACCACGGCCGATCCCACTCCATTAATACATTCTTCTTGGCCTCCTATTGAAGAACCGGCAGCGTTTACTTCTTCGTACCTCAGTATTTTATCGACCACTCCTGTTGCGTCTTCAAGGGTTCTTACGGGAAAACGGCCAACTCCAATATCCAATGCATCAGCGCTACTTGCCGTCCAATGCCCTTCACTTGGGTCTAACATGCCAAAATAATCGTCCGAGGCATAGCTTCTCGTAGGAAGCATAGACTCATAACTCTCGAAGGTTGGGACGAAGTTGGTATTGCCATCCAAGACATCCTTATAATCATATGAGGCATCTCCAAACAATAGAAGGTATCTGGCCATATTACTTGGATTGCTCCCTGCTCGTTCATAGAACATCCGCATGAAGTCCCTAATAGCACAGATGTCCTGTGCCCCAGATGAGAACTCATTGTAAATTTCCTCTGGAGAAACAACATGAACACTCAGTGACCGCTTTTCCGAATTTCGGTGAAAATCAGCTAACCGGTCAGCTTCAGTTACAAAATCAGGGTGAGCTACAATAATCATATTAGCTTGAGAAAGCCCATGAAGGTTCTGGTTCTCAACGCCCCCTTCCAACTCAACACTACGATAGCCTGCACCGTTAAACGAAGCAAATTGCCGAACTGACTCAGTTGATAAAGCAAATGTCTGAATTGACCCATTCTGCTCTACTACCTGTCGCTTTACATTAGTTGGATCCGTTACGTCCCAAAGCAGGACCGAACTGCTGGTATTCGCCAGTCTAAATTCCGTAATGTTTCCTACGCCAACGGATCTGCTATCTCGAAACAGAACCTCACTTCCAGAATAGGTCAAATTCCTACGGACATTTACCTCTACATGATCCAACCAACCTTGTGCGTTGCTTACCGCTTTATTGAACTCCAAGTCAATGGATACACTAGAAGATCCAGTAATTATCTCTTGACACGAAATAACTGTTTCGGCAAACTTTTGATAATATTCCCCAGTTACGGATCCAGGCGTGACGGTAAATTCATTCCCACCATTCACATTAAATTGAAAGCTTGACGGGGTTCCGATGCTTCTAGAAACAACTCGAGTTCTCAATTTAATGGGCTCAGCAGTGATTCTATTAACAAATCCGAAGCTTAGAGATTGAGATGTCGTGATATCCAATACTTGACCGTACCATTCTCTTCCAGATTTCAGCAGGTTGTGCTCATCACTTTCGAAAAAACCATAGTCGTCAAAACTTGTCGCAACGGTATTGTGTGGTGTATCTGCATTAACTTGGTTCTGAACACGCTTACCATTGCCAGATCCTACTTTTAGAAAATAAAAAGTCTTCTCACTATAGAGATGTTTAATATGATGAAACGCCATGCAGGAGTTTGAATCAGCTTCTGTCCATCTATGAGGACCCTGCCCATAGAATACGATTTTATCATCGCTATCAAAATCCCCATCACTTTCGCCAGTTACAATAATCGCATTCTCCTGAAGGTCATCTAATCTCTCTTCACCGTTGATTATTGGAACCATACCTCCACCATTACCATAGAGCGAAATCTTCCGAGGGTCTATACTTGAAGGATCCATTCCAAGCGCCTCTAAGTCACTATAAGTAATGTTGTAAATCCCATCTTCTGCCACCGATATTTTGTACCACGAACCACCAGCAAGCTTGGAGCTAGACGCAAAACCAGCTGCAGAACTAGACCTTGAAGCACTTACCCCAACAATTGACTCATTCAAATTAAATCGAGTCAACTTCTCAATAGTGCCAGTAACTTGATTTCTTCTAAGCGGAACAATTCTCAATCTGGTCAAATGCTGTTTGGCACTTATCATGTCATCAGTTGCTATGGCCACCTCAGTTCCGATTTTATCGAGGTCCGTAAGACCTTCCAATTCATCTGAACTCAAGATCTCATATTCCGCATCAACTACTTCTGCTCTTATTGATCTACCGTTTGACGTAGGAAACAACTGCACGTATACAGGTAAATCCCCAGTTTCCGAAAAATTAGACGATCCAGTAAACAACAAAAATTTCTTTGTGTTGCCTTCAGAAGGCGTTTCGGTATAGACAGGCTGCCATCCAATGCTCAACTTTCCATCATTCTTCTCAATCCTCTTATCAACTCTGTCGATTAGTCCCTCAGCTTGAACTTGAGGATACACACTAATGGAAGGCGTAAGGCTTGGGCTGACCGTCTTGCTCCCTGTCTTAGAAACCTGGGCTGCCAGCGATATTGGAAATAACGCCAACAGAAGTAGCGTTCCTATTCGGATTTTCATTTGTTCGGTATTGGGGGTAATTAATCCCTAATTGCTGCAAAGTTGCCATTTATAATAAATGGTTGGCGTAAGCCGTTTGACTTAAACCAATAGCACAACATTTTGGATGTTGGCGATTTAACGAGGTGCTTTACCTATTATTGCATTGACCGTCAAAAAACACTGATACCGAGCAAATTGAAGGGAATCGCAGATAATTATAATTCGTATTATTGTAACTTGAATTTTTTGAGATTCAGAATGCTCAAGCAGTACTTTATTGCCTTGTTTACGTTGGTTGTGGTGGTTGGATCGGTAGAAGAGTCCTTGGCCCAGGATCCGCAATTCACACAATTCTACGCCAATCCGTTATATCTTAATCCAGCTTTTGCTGGTTCCAAGAGGTGTCCACGGGTTGTGATGAACTATCGTAACCAATGGCCTGCCATTTCCGGCACATTCGTCACCTATAGTGCATCTT
>JBLFWJ010000003.1:0-43969 GCA_047611425.1 Bacteroidia bacterium
CTGGGTCATATTCATAGCGTCTTGTGCCAACACTCCAGTAGAAAAAGCAGTGGTTGCCATGAAAGACAGGATAATAAACTTGAAAAATTTCATCTGATTTTTTTAGTTCTTGCAAAGGAACGATTCTTAGGCGGTCTTAGTTGTCAACATGCTGACCGCTTCTGTCACAAATACTAAAGCGGTAACACCTCTAACTATAAAAACTCGTTTCATATAAATTCCAAGATGTAGCACATAAATTTGCAAAATGATTCCATTGCTTCCGGCAGCCTACTTCGCACCTATATCTTATTATGGCTATCTGGTTGAATCAAATTTTCAAGTTGGAATCAATGAAAACGAGCGATTTCAGAAGCAAACAATTAGAAATAGAGCTGAGATCCTTGGAGCTAACGGTAAGATTCGTCTCACCGTTCCATTAATTAAATGGTCCACTAAAGTTCCAACTAAAGAAATTCGAATTGATAATTCGTCCAACTGGAAACACGTGCATTGGATGTCCATTCAATCGGCTTATAGGAATTCGGCTTTTTTCGAGCATTATGAAGACAAAATCAAGGCTTTTTTCATTGCAGATTATGAGCACTTAATTGACCTCAATATAGCTTCTTTGCAATTGGCAACAAGTCTATTAAATGCTGATTTATCAATTGAGAACATATCAGATTCTGACAATCTTGACAAAGCGTTATTCGAAGACTTAAAGTCAAAATTCATTAAGAAAAGACTGAATAAACCTTCCAAAACCTATCCCCAAGTTTTTAGTGATCGATTTGACTTCTTCGCTGATCTAAGCATCTTAGATCTATTGTTCAATCTTGGGCCAAGAGCTTCAATTTACCTCCAAAATCAACACAAAATCAGCTGAGGCTGATAGCTATATTTGCGCCATATGAAAAACGGCAAACAAGACCTAGAATTCAATAAGAACGAGGATTCTTACAAGATGCTCATCTCTTCGATGCAGCGGAAATTGGAAGCTATTCAACTTGGAGGCGGCCAAAAGAAAATCGATAAGGAACATTCTAAAGGCAAGTACACTGCTCGAGAACGAATCGACCTTCTTATTGATAAAGGAAGCAAGACTATCGAAATCGGAAATTTTGCTGGTGACGGCATGTATGAAGAAGAAGGCGGCTGTCCATGTGGAGGAGTAGTAATCGTAATCGGTTATGTGAAAGAGCGGCAGTGTATGATAATTGCCAATGACGCTACCGTTAAGGCTGGCGCTTGGTTTCCAATTACGGGAAAAAAGAATTTAAGAGCACAGGAAATAGCAATGGAAAACCGTTTACCCATCATTTATTTGGTGGATAGCGCAGGGGTTTACTTGCCTATGCAAGACGAAATATTCCCAGATAAAGAACACTTTGGTCGCATCTTTAGAAATAACGCCAAACTCTCGTCAATGGGTATTCTTCAGATTGCCGCCATTATGGGAAGCTGTGTTGCTGGTGGTGCTTACCTTCCGATAATGAGTGACGAAGCACTTATCGTGGATAAAACTGGCAGCATTTTCTTGGCTGGTTCTTATCTAGTTAAAGCTGCCATAGGTGAGGACATTGACAATGAAACTTTGGGTGGGGCGACTACGCACTGTGAAATTAGCGGAGTCACCGATTACAAAGCGGAAAATGAAGACGCAGCATTAGCCAGCATCCGAAACATCTTAGATAAAGTTGGGGACTTTGAACGAGCAGGCTTCAGCCGTATTGATGCCATTGCACCAAAGCGCCCGGTTAAAGATGTGTATGGAATTTTGCCAAAATCTAGAGCCAAAGAATACGACATGAATCAGATTCTTGATTGTGTTTTAGACGACTCAGAATTTGAAGAATACAAAGCTGGTACGGGTAAAACGATTCTTTGTGGTGTAGGAAGAATAGATGGTTGGGCAGTTGGAATTGTTGCGAACCAAAGAAAGATTGTAAAAACCCGAAAAGGTGAAATGCAATTTGGTGGCGTTATTTATTCCGATAGCGCAGATAAGGCGGCCAGGTTTATTATGAATTGTAATCAGAAGAAAATACCGTTGGTCTTTTTGCATGACGTAACTGGCTTTATGGTAGGCTCTAGGTCAGAACATGGTGGCATAATAAAGGATGGCGCCAAAATGGTTAATGCCGTGGCTAATTCAACGGTACCAAAATTTACAGTTGTTATTGGCAACAGCTACGGTGCAGGCAATTACGCCATGTGTGGTAAAGCTTATGACCCAAGATTAATCGTTGCTTGGCCTACTGCTCAAATCGCGGTTATGGGAGGCGCACAAGCAGCTAAAGTGCTTTTGCAGATTCAAAAAAGCACGATGAAATCCAAAGGGCAAGAAGCAACTCCAGAAGAGGAAAAAGAGCTTCTTGATACAATTACAAAACGATACACAGATCAAACATCTCCTTACTATGCAGCATCCAGACTTTGGGTTGACAGCGTAATAGATCCGGCAGACACACGTCAATGGATTAGCAGTGGAATTGAAATGGCTGATCATGCAAAGGTGGAACCCTTTAATGTTGGGGTTTTGCAAACCTGATTACTGCCGCATTAATCTTAATTTTGAAACCCGATAGACTATCGGCCTATGACCAACAGGTACATCCTCCTGCTCATTCTTCCAGTTCTGCTTTTGTCCTCGTGCGATAAGTACTTGAACAGACATATTATGATGCAAACTGGACCGTATTATCCTTATGGAGAATTCGATGACCGATCTGAGAGTGAGTATAGGCTTGCCGCAGATGACAAAGTGGCCTTTGAATTATATCCCAACAATGGTTTTTCTCTTATTGATGCAGCTTCATCTGGCACCGCCATAAACCAAGCTGGCGTTAGACAACAAATCCTGATTGAGTTTGATGGTTTTATGAAATTGCCAAAGCTTGGTCGGACTTATATGGAAGGGCTCACCATTAGACAGGCAGAACTAGTGCTTGAAGACAAGTTTTCAGAATTCTATAATGAGCCATTTGTGCGCTTAACGGTGCAAAACAAACGTGTAACTATTATTGCCGGTGGTAACAGTAAAGTTGTGACGCTTACAAATGAGAATACAACGTTGTTTGAAGCATTAGCTTCCGCAGGCGGAATTCCAAAAGATGGTTTAGCAAGTAAAGTAAAGCTAATACGGGGTGATTTACGAACTCCAGAAGTCTTTGTGCTAGATCTTTCCACCATGGATGGAGTGAAAGAAGCTAACCTTGTTCTTCAGGCTAACGACATCATTTATATCGAAACTAGGGTACGAGCTATTGAGAGAATTACAGAGATTATTACCCCTTACGCATCTTTGCTCTCCAGCTTCATCGTAACCTACTCGTTGATTAATACCATTGCGAACCGGTAAAATGGCAAAGAGAAAGATATCGTCATTAAATGATGAACTGGACCTGAGCCTGTTAATGCTCATTGCGAGGCAAAGTGTCGTATCCGTAATTGTATTCTTTGCTTTTTTCGCATTTACAGCGTTTCTCTATTTAAGGTTTACACCTCCTGTATACCAATCGGCTGCAACTGTACAATTGGGTTTTGACAGTCGCACAACTAATATTCTTCAAACCACCAACATTTATGAGCAATCAATTTTTCAAGAGATAGAATTGCTTCGTTCACCAGTATTCCTAGAAAAATCTCTTGGAAAGTTACCTCTAGACATAAGTTATTACTCGAAAGGTGAAATACTTTCTCAAGAGATGTATAAAACCAGCCCATTTAATGTTGGCTATAAGGTGCATCAGTCTATAATTTATGGCAAACCAATTTATGTAAGGTTTCAGGAAGACCTAAGCGTAGTTGTAGAATACAATATTGGAAATTACGGATATGAGCAAGTCTTTCAAATTACGGATAGCGTTATAACGGATCACTTTTCGTTAAAATTCTCGATCATAGATGCAGAGTCAATATTCCGCCAACAAAACGAAGAAGAAAATCAATTTTATGTAGAAATTAATAATCCTGAAGGTATTGTAACTGACTACAGAGCTAGGTTAGTGGTGAATGTTCTTAACGAATTCGCGAAAACGATTCATATTCAAATACAGGAAAAAAATGCACAAAAGGCTCATGAAATCGTCCAAACTGTTTCTCTAGATTTTATTGATTTTGATGAATTAAGAAAACAAGAGTCGGCCAATAGCATACTAGAATTTGTTGACGATCAACTTGCCAGGATTTATGACCGATTATATGAGACCGAAGATCAATTAGAAGATTTTAGAAAGGCAAATAAGATTAAAACCGAAAAAGTCAACACTCGACCTTTACCTGATTTTTATGGTAGAATAGACCAGCTTGAAGAGAAAAGTATCGAGCTTGAACTTGATTTAGAAGTCATACAAAGAGTACGGCAAGAACTCATGTCTGAGCTGGATTTAGACATCTATCAATTATTCTCATTATTAGCCGGTGCAGATTATGAGGGTATTATTTCTGACTTATTAGGGAAACTAAAAGATCTCTTTGTTCAAAAGGAAAAGCTTCTGTATGTAGTAACACCTACAAGTGATCAAATTAGAACAATCGACTACCAGATTCAAATTCAAAAAAATCTTCTTTTAGAAAGCCTCATTTCAGTTGAGAAGAGTTTGATTAAAAAGCAGGTTGAATCAAAAACAAAACTTGACAAGTACTTAAAAAAGGTAGATGAGCAAGGAACACTCTCTTATAATGAAATCGAGTATTCTCGTCTTATTCGAATTTATCAAGTGAATGAAAGCTTCTACAACAAGCTGGTAGACAAAAAGG
Organism: Bacteroidia bacterium; assembly: GCA_047611425.1. Lineage (GTDB taxonomy): Bacteria > Bacteroidota > Bacteroidia > UBA10329 > UBA10329 > JBLFWJ01. Next base: position 4,744 of record JBLFWJ010000003.1, read on the forward strand.
CTGAGTACTCTATTTCTAAAGCCGGTTACGTATCCAACAATAGAATTCTGCAACGAGCTAAAGTAGCTGAAGAACCTTTATTCCCAAATAAGAGAGTTGTCCTGTCTGTGTGCTTTGTCGCAGCTTTGGCTTTTAGTCTTGGAATGATTGGTATCCGGTACCTGATGCACAACAAGATTACCACGGTAGGGGATATTGTCAAACATACTGACGCGCCAGTACTAGGGGTTATTCCTCGATACAAAAAAGATATTCCTAACTCTCAGTTACTTGTAGATAAGAATCCGAAATCCATGATTTCGGAGGCATTCCGTTCGGTTAGAACGAACATGGAGTTCATCTCCAAAATGGAAGGGTCCAAAATCGTTTCCATTACATCAACCATCTCTGGAGAAGGAAAGACTTTTGTGGCTATCAATCTAGGAGGTATTATTGCTTTTGCTGGCAAGCGTGTTGTGCTTCTTGATTTGGATATGAGAAAGCCAAAGATTCACCTTGGCTTTAACGTGGATAATGACAAGGGAATGAGCACCATTCTCATCGGAAACGATGAACCAGAGAATTGTATTCGACATAGTAACCTTAGCAATTTCGACTTCATTACTGCCGGCCCAATTCCTCCTAATCCATCAGAGTTAATTATTAACAAGCGAATGACAGATACGCTTGAACTTCTGAAAAAAAAATATGATGTAATCATAATTGATAATCCTCCAGCCGGAATTGTAACAGATGGTATTCTCAACATGCAAAGGGCCGACTACCCAATTTATATTGCCAGAGCAAACTATTCTCGAAAGCCATTTATTGAGAATATTGAGAGATTGATAAACGAAAATGGCATTGCCAAACTATCAGTCGTTCTTAACGGTGTAGAGACACTTAGGTCGGCCTACGGCTATGGTTATGGATACGGTTACGGCTATGGTTATGGGTACGGTTATGGTTATGGATATGGATATACGTATGGCTATGGTTATTACGAAGAGGAAGCTGAAAAGAAAGGCAATCGATTCCTAAAAAGATTGTTTAAAGGAAGGTACGACTGAGAAAATGGAAATAACAAAAACTAAAATTGAGGACTTACTTGTATTAACACCGTGCGTTTTTAAGGATGATAGAGGATACTTTTTCGAATCCTTTAGCAAAAAAGTTTTTGGTCAAGCTGGAATAACTGCGGAGTTTGTCCAAACCAATGTCTCAATGTCCTGTAAGGACGTAATTCGTGGTTTACATTTTCAAAAGCCTCCATTTGCTCAAGGTAAACTGGTGAGCGTTTTGCGAGGAGCAGTTTTGGATGTCGCGGTGGATCTTCGAAAAAGCTCCCCGACATACGGGCAATATCATATCGAAGAAATTAGCGAATACAATAAGAAGGTATTCTGGGTACCTCCTGGGTTTGCACATGGCTTTAGAACGCTAGAAGACAATACTCTGTTCCACTATAATTGTACTGCGGGCTACGACAAAGAATCCGAAGGTTCAATTCTCTGGAATGACCCAGATTTAGCTATTGATTTTGGAGATGTTTCCCCACATTTATCAGAGAAAGATAAAGTGGGAACTCTGTTTGCCGATTTCAATTCACCGTTTTAAGGGAAAGTGGGTACCTTCGCGGCCCGCAAGGCCGAGCAATGTTTCTTGACAATCCAACCAATCTACTCATAGTTTACCTCGTTTTTGGGTTTTGTACTGTGCTGTTCTCGTTTTTGATTAACGGACTGTTTCTGAAATTTTCTCGCACACTTGGCGTGAAAGACCAAGAAGACAACTTAGTTCGTTGGAGCGCAACTTCTAAGCCTGCACTCGGAGGCATTTCATTCTACATACTTTTTCTTTTTGCCATTGCTTGCTACTCAATGCTTTTTGAAGCAGTCAGCTACATGAATAACGTAGTTCAATTTTTAGGAGTAATGGCTGCATGCTCTCTGGGTTTTGTAGTTGGACTAGCGGATGATGCATACAATACAAAGCCCTTCTTGAAATTCTTCGCGCAATTTACTTGCGCAATAATCTTGATAAGCACTGGCACCTATATCAACATGAGTGGCTATCTGTTATTCGATTATTTCATAACTGTTTTTTGGATTGTTGGTCTTATGAATTCGATTAACATGATGGATAATATGGATGGAATAACCACCAGTCTATCCATCTCAATTGTTCTTGCAGGCCTATATGTTCTAATTACTAAACATCAAGTTCGCAGCATCTATTTCATCACTCTGGTTGGAGTCCTTTCTGGATTAATCGGTTTTCTGTACTATAATTGGAACCCAAGTAAAATGTACATGGGCGATTCTGGAAGCCAATTCTTAGGCGTGTTTCTGGCAGCCATAGGAATATTGTTTTTCTGGAATTTTAATTCTGCACCTGATTTTAGAATTCAAACTAGACAATTCATTATTCCACTTTTGATCTTCATTATTCCAATCATTGACACTACCACGGTTACCGTCAATAGATTGATGAGAGGGCAAAGTCCTTTTGTTGGAGGTAGGGACCACACTACCCACAACCTGTCCTACATGGGGTTATCAGATAGACAAGTTGCCCTAGCCTTTTTTGGACTATCAATGATGTCACTCGTTTTGTTGGTGGTAATTGACAAGTTCATTCCTCAGGATGTTTGGGATTACAAACATTTTGCACTTTTCCTTGGTTACTTCGTTTTACTGTTCGGTTTCCTTTTTGGAATTACGAAGATCAAAAGGGTTCCTAAAAAATCATGATTAAAAGAAAGTTCAGTGTATTAGTCGGCCTACTGGTCGTATTGGGGCTTGTTCAACTTTTCATTTTTAGCTCTGTTGAAAAAGGATCTGAGGACAAAGAGTACCAGCAGGCTTTCAACCAAGACTATCGAATTTATACCCTCAATATCCCTGCGGATCTTGAGTTCTGTGGTGAGCAAATTCCTGTTCACGACATTGATATTCGGGAACGCTTAGACCGAGAGTTGTTGGTTAACACGTATTGGCAGAGTAACTCATTGCTGTACATAAAGCGCTCAAAAAAGTGGTTCCCAATCATTGAACCGATTCTTGCAGCCAACGGAATTCCTGATGATTTCAAGTACTTGGCTTTAATAGAGAGCGGATTGACCAACGTGGTGAGCCCTTCTGGAGCAACCGGTTTTTGGCAATTGATGAAGGAGACGGGAAAAGAGTTTGGTTTAGAAGTAAACAAGGAAGTTGACGAACGGTACAACTTAACTCTTGCGACAAAGGCAGCGTGTAAATATTTAAAGCAAGCCTACAGCCGATACGGAAACTGGACCTTAGCAGCTGCTAGCTACAATATGGGCATGAACGGTGTAGACCGTCAGCTCAAGCGTCAGCAAGCAGATAGCTATTACGATCTTTTGTTGAATTCCGAAACTTCACGTTATGTGTTTCGTGTAATTGCAGCAAAAGAGATTCTCACCAACACAACTAAATACGGATTCAGGTTCCGCGAAAAAGACCTCTACCCTACTCCACAGGTACAGTCCATCAAAGTGGATACCACAATTGACAACCTTGTGACCTTTGCCAAGGCGAATGATGTGAGCTATAAAATTCTTAAAATCTTCAACCCGTGGTTGAGGCAAACCAATTTGCCTAATTCTTCAGGAAAGCAATATTCTATTGATTTTCCAACTGCAGGTTATTTCGATCATCATAGTAATGGCCAAGAATTAAACCCAGCGTTTGTGGATAGCTTGGAATCGATTGCCGATTCCGTTATCGTTTACCCTACCGATACGCTTATCGCAGAACCCAGTTCTGAGAATGAGTAAAAAGAAGTCGGGATTCGTTGCTCAGCCCTACTTGGAAGTGAATGGCGCTCGCGTTCACAACCTTAAGAATATTGACGTAAAAATTCCTCGATATAAACTAGTGGTAATCACTGGATTGAGCGGAAGCGGAAAATCCTCTTTAGCATTCGACACGATTTACGCTGAAGGACAAAGACGTTATATAGAAACGTTTTCGGCCTATGCCCGTCAATTTATGGGCAATCTAGAACGGCCAGATGTAGACAACATTACAGGCCTAAGTCCAGTAATTAGCATAGAGCAAAAGTCTACCAATCGTAGCCCGAGATCTACGGTAGGAACAATTACTGAGATCTACGATTTATTCCGTTTGATGTACGCTCGGGCATCCATTGCCTACAGCTACAACACTGATGAGCGTATGATCAAGCATACGGATGATGACATGCTTCAAATTCTGAAAGATGAATTTGAAGGCAAACGCATTATTCTGATGGCACCGGTGATAAAAGGCCGAAAGGGACATTATCGCGAGCTTTTCGATCAATTCAGAAGACAGGGTTTTCAACGGGTTCGAGTTGATGGAGAAATTCTAGAATTGGACTCAGAGATTAAACTGGACAGGTACAAGGTTCATGATATTGAACTGGTTACAGATCGAGTTAAGGTTGATGAATCCAATCATAAAAGACTTCGCGATTCTTTGAACTTGGCAATGAAGCATGGAAAGGGATCCCTCCTAATCCAGGACCATGAAACCGGTGAAACACGATTTTTGAGCCGAGCGTTGATGTGTCCAACCTCAGGCATCGCCTATGATGAACCTCAACCTAATTTGTTTTCTTTCAATTCACCCTATGGTGCATGTCCAACCTGTAACGGGTTAGGAAACGTGTCGGAGATTGACAGAGAGAAGATCATTCCGAAAACCACGCTTTCTATTGCCCGTGGTGGCATTGCTCCTCTGGGAGAGCAAAAGAATACTTGGATTTTTCACCAACTCGAGGCAATTGGTGATAAGTATGATTTCAAATTAAACACACCCATCAAGGATATTTCGGAAGAAGCTTTGAATGTGATCCTTCAGGGATCAAACGAAGTTTTCAAGGTGAAGCAGAGTGAAGGATCCACATCAAGCAATGTATCTCTGTCCTTTGAAGGAATTATGAGCTTTATCTCTCGCCAAGCGACAATGTCAGACTCCGCTCGATTGGAAAAATGGGCTAAAGGATTTACCTCTAGGAAAGAGTGCGACAACTGCAATGGGGATCGGCTTAAAAAGGAATCACTCTACTTTAAAGTAGCAGATAAGAACATAGCCGAAGTCGCTAGAATGGATCTTCAAGCTTTGGGAGATTGGCTAGCCACGGTTGAAGAGAAACTGGATGAACGGCAATTGCTAATTGGTCATGAGATTTTAAAGGAAATTCAAACACGGCTGCAATTCTTACTAGATGTTGGGCTTGAATATTTGGCACTAGACCGACCAAGCCGATCACTTTCTGGTGGAGAAGCTCAAAGAATAAGATTGGCTACACAAATTGGTTCCGAATTAGTTGGTGTGCTCTACATCCTAGATGAACCAAGCATTGGATTGCATCAACGAGATAATCAACGCTTAATTAAAGCATTGCAAAAACTACGTGACACGGGTAATTCCGTTATCGTGGTTGAGCATGACAAGGACATGATGATGGCTGCAGATCAGGTCATTGATCTTGGCCCAGGCGCTGGAATTCATGGTGGTGAGTTGGTTGGGCAAGATGTTGCCTCTGCCCTGCCCCATGAACGGTCTCTAACCGCTGGTTACTTGAGTGGCGGAATGAGTATTCCATTTAGAAAGAAGCCTCGGAAAGGAACTGGAAAGTTCCTAACCCTCAAAGGTGCTACTGGCAACAATCTCAAAAACGTTGACCTCAAACTTCCTTTAGGAAAGATGATTTGCGTTACTGGCGTTTCTGGAAGTGGAAAATCAAGCTTGATTAACAGCACCTTGCATCCAGTTCTATCCAACGAATTACATCGTGCGGAAAGACAATATCTTCCGTACAAAAAACTGGTTGGTCTTGAAAATCTAGACAAGGTAATTGGTATAGACCAAACTCCAATCGGACGAACACCTAGATCAAACCCAGCAACATATACAGGTGTGTTTTCGGATATACGCGCCCTATATGCTTCGTTACCTGAAGCACAGATTCGAGGGTACAAAGCAGGCCGGTTTTCTTTCAACGTAAAGGGTGGTCGATGTGAAGAATGCAGAGGTGCTGGTGTTCGAACCATCGAAATGAATTTCTTGCCAGATGTACATGTTCATTGTACAACCTGCAATGGCAGAAGATTCAATCGCGAAACACTTGAAGTTCGATTCAAAGGAAAATCGATTTCTGACTTGCTTGATATGAACATTGAGCAAGCCATGGAATTCTTTGAAGGCATTCCAAGCATCCTTCGAAAGATTAGCACCATAAATGATGTTGGTCTTGGATACATCAGTCTAGGCCAGAGTTCCACAACCCTGTCTGGTGGTGAAGCACAGCGAATAAAGTTGGCTTCTGAACTGTCCAAGAAAGACACTGGTCAGACCCTTTACATTCTGGATGAACCAACAACGGGCCTTCATTTCGAAGATGTTCGTGTTTTACTTGGTGTACTAGACAAACTTGCAGATCGCGGCAATACTGTTTTGATAATTGAACATAATATGGATGTAATCCGCTCAGCAGACTACATCATCGATATCGGAAAAGAAGGTGGTGAGCGTGGTGGTGAAATAATTGCCCAGGGATCACCGTTAAAGGTTGCGACTGAGACAAATTCCTACACCGGTGTTTTTCTAAAAGAAGAATTCGATTCGTTAGGAATCAAAATCTAATTGTTACGATTCTTCACTAACCTTGAACGCTAATTTGAGTACAATTGGCAATTCATTGATTTCAATATTTCCATCATGACAGAAAAAGACAAGAGAATTCAACGTGCACTGAAAGAGAAAAGTTGGAACGAGATAAAGACGAACGATTCTTGGCAGATCTTTAAAATTATGAGTGAGTTTGTGGATGGTTTCGAGTCAATGGCTCGAATTGGTCCATGCGTTTCCATTTTCGGATCAGCGCGTACAAAAGAGGATAACCCACATTATATCTTGGCTGAAGAAATCGCCTTCCACCTTGCCGAATTGGGCTTTGGAATTATTACCGGAGGAGGACCAGGAATTATGGAAGCAGGTAACAAAGGTGCTAATCGCGCAGGCGGTAAATCTGTTGGGTTGAACATAGACCTGCCTCACGAGCAATCATCCAATCCGTATATAGATCACGATAAAGACATCAATTTCGATTATTTCTTTGTTCGAAAATTGATGTTCATGAAATACGCTCAAGGATTTGTAGTACTCCCCGGGGGATTTGGAACCTTGGACGAATTGTTTGAAGCAATCACATTAATTCAAACGGGAAAAGTCGCACAGTTTCCTATTATTCTCGTTAGTTCGGAATACTGGAATGGTATGCTTGATTGGATAAAATCTACCATGCTTAGCCAAGAAGGAAACATCAGCCCTGAAGACTTAGACTTGATTACGGTTGTTGACACATGTGAAGAAGTATCCCAGGCTATCGACAATTTCTATTCTAAACACAAACTCAAGCCTAATTACTAGGATTTAACAATTCAACGTTAATTGATTACCAAGTTTTCCCCTCGATTATCATTTGAATTAATGGTTATTTTAGCCCGCTGTATAGCTGTAGACCGAAAAACCATATGAGCATCAGAACTTTACTCTCTGCCCTATTCATCTTTCTTTTTGTTTCAGGGTTTGCACAAGAATCTCCAGAAGGAGATGATGCGGTAACAACCGAGACAGAGACGGCCGAAAAGGAGCCTAAGGTCAAAAAGCCAAAGCCACCTTACTACGACCATAAATTGCCTTCAATTCAAATTAATGGTGGTAATCTTTCATTGTTGTCAGATGATATGGATAGCAAGAATCAACCTTTTGTAGGGGCCAATTTAAGATGGGCTTATGGTGCAAAAGTGGAATATCGTCCGTTGAACTATTTAGGCGTTTCACTTGGAGTTATGATGGGGTCAGTTGCAAATAAGCAGAGAGCCGGTAATCAATTCAACAATTACACGGTTGAAACTGACATTCTAAGTGCAGAATTCAACGTTATTATACCGCTTGATAATAATGTAATCATAAACCGAGCAAGCAAATTTGCTCCATACCTTTTTGGAGGCGTAGCATATCAGTGGTTTAGCACAAAGGCCGATAATTATAGTTCAGACGGCAGATACTACCATTATTGGAGAGACGGTAATGTTTATGATCGAATCGAGGACATTGACCATTCCAATCGCAGAGAGCAACTTTCACATGACCAGAACTATGAAACTCCTTTAAAAGAGGGATACGGTGATTCTGTTAGATATGATCGAGCTCAATTGGCTTTTCCTTTTGGACTTGGATTAAGATTCAAATTTTCCAATTCATTCTATGCCGACCTATCTGCTACATATTACTGGAGCATGTCGGATTACTTGGACAACTATAAATCTGATGAAGGAACCCAAACAGACCACATGCTGTACACCTCTGTGGGGTTTGGATACAACATTGGAGCCCGAAAGAAAAAACCGGATAGCACTCAGTTTGACCTAATTGACTTTAAGGCCCTGGATCAAGATGACGATGATGGAGATGGCGTTAGAAACATGGAAGACCTGTGTGCAGGTACACCTCAGGGAACTGGAGTTGACGAAAAGGGTTGCCCAACTGACGAAGACAATGATGGGGTGCCTGATTACATAGACGATGAATCAGGTTCTGCAGAAGGTGCATTGGTTGATGCTAGAGGAGTGACCATTGGAGACGTGATACCAGGAACTGATACGTTAGCTGTTAAGCACAGTGTGGTTTATTTGGCCTACCCTAGCCAAAAATTCAAGCCAATGGGATCGATTTACAATACTGAATCGATAGAAGATGCAGGTAATAGGTCAGCTGATTTAGGTGACTTTAAAGATGCCGATTACGATGGTGATGGTTACATCTCAAGTGAGGAAATCACGTTAGCAATTGATGCCTTCTTTGAAGGTGAGTTGGATTACTCAGCAGATAAACTGCATGATCTTATGGATTTCTTCTTCGATCAATAATTAACTAAGATGACAACCAGAAACATCTTTACTTGGTTGCTCTTGGTTTGCGCAAGACACTCCGTCAACTCATCTTCCTTCCAAAAAGGACTCACTCCGACTTGCACGCAAGACCTTTGAAAAGGAGAACGACATTAAAATGCCCCAGTTTGGTATTAGTGCGGGTGTTCTAAACTATTTTTGGTGAACCTGACCACAACGGACGGACCAATCCATTGGTTGTTAGTTATGGGGTCAACGCAAGTATCATTCAGAATTTGAGTCCTTCCTTCGGATTGAAATCCGAGTACATGCATGCACGTCTTATATTTAATAAAGAGGACGGTCCGTCAAATAATTTCTGAACGGACATTAACGCGGGATACGTCCAAATCTTCTACAACTTCGCAAGAATTCTCCCGCAAAATAGAATCCTGAACCCTTTTATTGCAATTGGTGTTGGCACCTTCAATTCCAAAGGAGATCTCAAGAGTGCAGAGGGATATCGATACTTCGAACATTCTGATGGTTCACTTTGGAGTTTACCAGAAGAATCTGAATTTTCGGATGATGCGGTTGATTTGGTTAGAGACCATGTATATGAATCGGATCTTCATGAAGAAAATATAGACGGATTAGGAAAATACAGCCAATTCGCCCTATCAGTTCCTGCAACATTCGGATTAAATTTTCAGATTTCTAATCGGGCAAGTCTTCAAGTTTCGTCCGCATTTCACTGGACTACAACAGATCTCATAGATAACATTAGTTCAAAAGGGGATGATAAAAACGACATGATTCTTTACAATTCCATCTCATTCTTTTACGATTTCCTCTCTCCAAAAAAAACTAGGAAGAGTAATTACAATCAGGTCGAATTCTTCAGCCTAGAAGGTGATGGAGATGGGGTTAAAGATTTCGAAGATTTATGTCCATACACACCAAAAGGTTCGCCAGTATCAACAATTGGTTGTGCCCTTGATGGAGATGAAGTACCTGATAATCTAGATAAGGAGTTGACTTCCAACCCAGATTTACCAGTAAACAAAGATAGTGTTTCTATAAAAGATAGTCTGAAAGTAACTATAGCCTCGGATTCAGTGGCCACTAAACACGAAGTTCGGTACTTGGTTTATCCGGGTATGGCAGAAATGTACGCGGTGAAAAGAACCGGAAACTCACATCAAACGGCCATCAATCTTACCGGTTATCAGCAATTTGATTTGGATAAAGATGGATTCCTTAGCGTTGCAGAAGTACATTCTGCAATCGATAAATTCTTCGAAGGAGAAATGCCAGAATTAACTGCTACAGACCTTGCTGGACTGATTGACCACTTCTTCGATCAATAAAAAAAAGATAATACCTTTAGCCGCTTAACAATCAAGACCTTAGTACCTATGAACTTTAGGAATATAACCAGTTTCTTCGTGATAGTAATGGTGCTTGCAGTAACAACTGCACAAGCCCAAGTTAGTGTTACTACTAACCTTCCTGCGAGTGCAGCTCCAGGCAGTCAATTTCTAGTCGAGCTAACAGTAACTAAACCTGGAGTAACTGGGTTTGCCAAATTGGAGCAAAGCCTCCCTACTGGTTTTGAAGCTTCGGCCGGACAAACAGCTAACGCAACATTCTCCTTCAAAGACAGAAAGGTTAAGTTTTTATGGATGGCACTTCCTAATGGAGACACATTTACCGTCTCTTATAAAGTGCAAGTAGATGCTTCATTGAGTGGTAACCAAATACTTGAAGGAAAATTCGCTTACATAAAGGACAACGCTACGGAGAAGTATATTCTTCCAAAAGACATTATAGCTGTTGGTGCAGATCCGGCTGCCGCAGCTGAAGCTCAGGCTTTAGCTTCTATCGAAGCAGATGCCAAAGCAAAAGAAGATGCTGATGCAGCCGCTCGTGAAGCAGCTGCAGAATCTGAAGCCACAGCAGAAGAGGTGGTTGAAGAAACACCTGAAGTCGTTGAGGAAGTAGCCGAAGAAGTTGCTGAAGTCGTTGAAGTCGTTGAAGTGGTTGAAGAAGTTGACAACAGCGCTGCCGAGGCAGAAGTTGCTGCTGCTGAAGAAGCTGACAGACAAGCAAAAGAGGCTGAACTGGAAAGACTAAGAACTGAAAAAGCTTCAAGAGAAGCTGAAGCAGCCGCAATTAAGGCAGCAGAACCCGTTGCAGTAGAAGTAGCTCCTACCAAGGAAGCCGCTCCAAATTACAATGATGCGATGCTTCAAAGCAAAGCAGGATTAGTTTTCCGAGTTCAAGTATCAGCAGGGCCAAATCAAGTAGATCCAGCAGTTGTAGCGAGCAAGCTAGGTTTAACCGAAACTGTAATGTTGGAAGAGAATGAGGGCATGTTCAAGTATGTCGTTGGTGAGTTCGGAAGCTACAGACCTGCTAAAACTTTCTCCAACTCACTTAGAGATAATAATGGTGTTGACGGTCCTTTTGTTACTGCCTATAAAGATGGATCTAGAATTCACGTTAAGGAAGCACTTGACATGGCAGGTCAATAAACGCGCAAAAAAAACACAGACATTGACATGACCTGGGCTTTGTCCCGGGTTATTTTTTACCTTGAACTTTCGTAAATCGGAATTGATGTTGCGCAGATCGTGGTTAATTCTTCCATTTTTAATTAGCTGTTGTATCAGTTATGGCCAAGTAGTAGAGTCTGAGAATGATTCTTCCTTTAAAACTATACAGCTACCCATGTTCGACCTAGGTTTTGGCTGGTCATTTCTTATGGGTGATATAGGAAACACTTCTCCTGCGCCAAGTTCGGCATTACAATTCTCCTACGGATTGAGTATCCGCCAGGCAATAATGCCGTATCTCTCTGTTTCAATCGACTTTAGCACTGGGAAATTTTATGGGGAAAAAGCCTTGGGAGATACGGAAAATCTAAATTTTCAAACATCTGTAATCAGCCAAGGACTTCAGTTCACATACGAGGCTTCCCACTTATTTAATAGGAATAACAAAGGATTTGTTCAATACCAGCCTTATGTTGGCATCGGTGTAGGATTAATCTCATTCCGAGCAAAGGGTGACCTAAAAGATGGGAACTTGAATACCTACAATTATTGGAGCGATGGAACAATCAGAAGTTTGCCAGAAACACCAAATAATGTAGACCTCGCAGAAGTAATATCGCGAGATTTGGTATATGAGTCTGACTTACGTGACGCAAACTTGGACGGATTTGGACGCTACGATCAAATGGCCTTGAGAATACCAATCGAACTTGGTTTTAGATACCAATTCACCAAACGAATTGGAGCACACATCAAAGGCATTTACAATCTGAATTTTACCGATCTGTTGGACAACGTAACATCTGAAAGTCTGGGTGATCGGCAAGCAAACGCTGATAATGATAACCACCTGTCGGCAATGATGGGCGTAAGTGTTTATTTGGGGGAATATCGAAAGCCAAAGAAAAAGAAACGAGAACCTATGCCTGCCCTCTTAGCGGAGGAAGATTTAGATTCAAATAATCAAGAGGTTGATCCAATTCAAGACTCCATTTCCAACCTGGCTGTTGTTTCAGTAAACAACGATAATCAGGATTCAGATAGTAAAGAAGAAAGTTCTAATTACTCTAAAAACCTTGACTCCGAGGCCATTACTAGTTCGGAATATGGAGCTAAGAATGTGGAAGACGTTGGTCAGGTTGATGAAGCTATGCTTGGGAATGAATCAGCTTCAACTAAAAACGAAATTGATAAATCCGCCTCCAATAAATCAACGGGTGAGTCAAACACCGATATTTTGAGTCAGATAGAAATTACCGAGAATCAATATAGCCTATCTGTCGATTCTAACTCCCAAAATGAAAGCAGCGAGTCTTCTAAGAATGCTACCATAGATCAATCTGAAGTCGGAGAACCGAGTAGTGCTATTTCGGATAGCTCTACCTCAAGCACGACCAACGACAACTCCATAGAAAACACTATTGCTCAACCTAATAGTATTTCTAAAAAAGAGCAAAGAACGAATGAGTTAACAACGTTTGACCTGATTGAAAAAACGATGGGGATTGGGTCAACTGAGCCTAAAATTGCTGGTCGCTTTCATTGGGCTGATGTTAATACGGACAAATACATTTCTGCCGATGAGGTGTTACACTTCATAGACCTCTTATTTGACGGGGAATCTGAGTACACCCTACCAATGATTCACGAGTTGATTGAGTACTATTTTGACCAAGATTGAATTTGACTATTTTTGATCGGTTGTGAACAAGCCTATGAAAAGACCCCTACTCCTCACCTTGCTCCTCATTGTACCAATGATTTCCTTAGTTCTGGAAGTCAATGGACAAACTCCCGAAGAGCTGTATTACAAAGATGACAGTGGCCGTGATGCTCTATTCAAACCAAGAGTTGGACTTGGCACGGGCATATTCACTTTCTTTGGTGATGTTAATGACGACAATCGACTACACCCGTTTACCAGTAGTTTGGGATACGAATTTGTTGCTTCAGCCAATTTATCAAGGTATTTCAATCTTAATTTGAAAGCGATTTACGGGAATATAAAAATCAACGAACGAGGAAAAGAAATTGAAGGATTTGATGAAAAGCGTAACCTCAATTTCAAATCAGAAATGTTTTTGGGAGGAGTTGATGTTAGTTACAACTTCAACCATCTATATAATAAACCTGGTATAATACAGCCTTTTGTGTCAGCTGGTGTGGCCTTTTTAAGCTTTGATACAAAGAGCGATCTTAGGGATTCACGAGGTATATCCTATCATTATCATAGTGATGGACTGATTAGTGACATTAGTGAGGAAGAAGCACGCGAACTGCAGATTGATGCGCCAGAGGTTCTTCGGGATTACACGTATGAAACGGACCTAAGAAAAGAAGACCTTGATTCGTTAGGAAAGTACAATACATTTTCATTTGCAATTCCTGTTTCTTTAGGAATCGATTTTCGATTGAGTAGAAGGGTCAGTGCAAAATTCAGCAGCACATTCTACTACACATTTACTGATAACATAGACAACGTATCTTCGGAAAGTTCAGGAATTCGTCAAGGCAATAAGGCCAATGACATGTTTCTATTCACTTCGCTTAGCGTAAGTTACGCACTGGGATCAAACAAAAAGTCTGTTAAGGCCAACAAAACGAAGTATTTTCAAGGAACAAACTTTACCGCGTTATATTTTGACGATTCTGATGGAGATGGCGTAAATGATTTTGACGACCTCTGTGCCAAAACCCCAGATGGCGCTAAAGTTGATGCGTTTGGTTGCGCTTTGGATTCAGATATTGATGATATCCAGAATTATCGAGATGACGAAGAATCTACACCGCAAGGAAATATCGTAACAACTCGTGGAGTCACACTTACAGATAGTATGATGCTGGCCTCATACATAGATTCTGCGGCACTAAAAAGATCCTTAATCCCTCAAATTTATCCATCTGGTGTATTGAGCATTAACCCGCCTCTTTCACCAGAAGATTCGACCATGTTAGCTGATACCAGAATTCGCTTACAATCGGAGATTGAGTCGAATAGCGACCTTGATCTGGTGTTCAAAGCGATTGAAGATGAGGTAAATAAGATGGACTTCTCAGAAGCTACAGACCCTGCAGAAGTCTATGCTAAAGCTGAGCAGGTATATTCCAAAATGGTTAAGAATAAAACCATAGAGCCAACGGCCCCAATGGCCATTACAACTGAGCCAGCCAAACCATCTATAATTCCTCCAGAATATGTGGAGGCTGACTACAATGGTGATGGTATACTTACCTCTGATGAAGTATTGAGAGTGATTGATGCCATTCTGGAAGGAGGTTCTTCATTTACAGTTGCACAAGTTCTTGGTATTATTGATTACGCCACGGAGTATATGGACACCGCGAAGGTGGTCGATTTCGGAGGTACTTATGGTGTCTACATTGACAATTCACTGCATATTTTGAATGACTATGGCGATGGACGTTCTAATTCTCAGCGATATTTAGCAAAGAAATACTCTGCAGTAGATGCAAATGGTGATGGCATCCTTACTCCTAACGAGGTGAACGATATGATTGCCAGATTCCAAAATGGTGATACCAACTATACAGAAACACAGATTTACGATTTGATCAACCTTTTCTTTGAAGAAGAATAAAAACAAAAAAATGAAAGCACCATTACTTTTCTCCCTTTTCATTATTGGGACACTAACTGGCGGTTCCGCCCTGGCCCAGGATAAGCCAGATGTGAAAAAAGCAACGGATTCACCAAAAGTTGAATCTGAAGCGAAAACGGAACCAATAAAAACCAGTTCAAACGTGAAAAGCTATGCTCCACATGAGTTTAAGCTAAACGTTCATGCCGGTGGAGGGTTTAATCTTTTTATGGGTGATATTGCAGACAATGCATCTACTAACGTGCACCGAATTGGTAATCGGTTTGCATATCACTTTGGAATTGGAGCTACGTTAACTCCATGGCTCGATTTAAACGCGAACGTAATTATTGGCCGTTTAAACGGTAATGAGCGAAGCCATGAAGAAGGCGAATTGTGGAAAAACAGAAACTTCGAAGCCAAGACTTTTGCAGCAGGACTGGAACTCTCCTACAATTTTAAAAACATTGGATTTTTTCGAGATCCACGGGTAATGGTGCCATTTGTGGGTGCCGGTGCATATTTTAGTACGTATGATGTATACATAGATAAGAAAGTTGATTCTACTGGTGATAAATACCACTATTGGTCTGATGGCCGAATTATGTCTGAAGAGGAAGATAATCTCATTTCAGATAACGCTCAACCAATAGTTCGAGATTTCCTTTACGAATCTAAGGAGGCTGACTCTCCTGTAAAAGCGTTGGCCATACCTGTTTTCGGAGGTTTTGATTTCAACATAGATCGCAACTGGGCCTTCCGTTTAAAGGCGGCATATTTCTTCACATTAACTGACGCAATAGATGGATATGATGATCCTCAGCATTCAGATAATTTGGATGGCTATTTCTACACTTCGGCCAGCGTATTTTTCAAATTCAATCCATTTAAAAAACGAGCGGCTAAAGGCGAAGTACCTTTAGAATATGTTGGTGATTTTGGTCCATTAATTAATGAGGATACAGATAAGGATGGAGTTGTTGATTTTCTTGATAAATGCAACGGTACACCAACAGGTGTCACAGTAAACTCCGATGGTTGTGCACTTGATAGCGATAATGATGGAATTCCAGACTACAGAGATAATCAGAAAAACACCGTGGCAGGATACATTGTAGACGAGCATGGAGTAGCAATCAGTTACAAAAATATCTATGAAGAATTCCAAAAGGACACTTTCTCTATTCTAAGAAGAAACGAGTGGTTATACTCTCAACCCGAAAAGGATCCTCAGTACACGGTACATGTTGGAACGTTCACTAATTACGATATTCCAACTCAATTGAAAATGAAATTGAGTTCCATAAGCGGGTTAGTTGAAAGAAATATTAACGATAGCGTGTCTGTTTTTACCCTTGGATCATTCAACAATTTTGAGGCCGCAGAAGCAAAACAAAACCAGTTGATTAAATCTGGAATCGATCAAGCTTTTGGGGTCAATGAAAATGCCATTAAGAGGGTTGCTGACGATATGAAGGAACTTAGAGTGTCAGATCCGATCTTTTCTCAGGGTGCTAGAACAGAAAAAGAACCAGATATCCTTAATTATGGTGTTGAATTAAAGGAATACAGATTGAGGTTAGACATAAACAGGTTGTCATCAGTAATTGCCAAGTATGGTGTAGAAATGAGATCGACCCCTGGTGGCATTAAAATCTATCGAATTGGTTCTTTCAATCATTTTGACGAGGCTGAAAAACTTAGAAAAAGTGTCGCAAAATTGGGTGTTAAAAACCCTCAAATCAGTCCACGCTTGAATGACCGACCAATTGATGTTGATAAGGCTAAAGAGCTCGAATCAACTATCAATCCTCAGGAAGAAAAGTAAACTGCTTATAAGTTCGATAATGAAAGGGAGGCTAATTGCCTCCCTTTCTGTTTCCCCTCCTATCTTAGAGCAATTATGGATTTAATCGCACTATCCATTCCGGCATTTTTTATCCTAATTGCCATTGAGCTGATTTACGCAGCAATCAAGGGTATTAAACTATACCGATTTAACGATACTGTTACTAACATCGGATTAGGAATCGGACAACAGGTTACCGGGTTATTGATGAAGGGAGTTCTCTTCTTGGGGTACATCTTTCTTTTTGATAATTACAAGGTTGCACAGCTAGAGATTAACACGCTAAATTGGATTTTACTCTTTCTTGCAGTAGATTTTCTTTATTACTGGTTTCATAGACTAAGCCACCAAATCAATGCATTGTGGGCAGCACATATTGTCCATCATCAAAGTGAAGAATACAACCTTTCAGTTGCTTTAAGACAGTCATGGTTTCAAAGCTGGTTCTCTTGGGTGTTTTATCTACCTCTTGCCATTATCGGGTTCGAACCGATTATGTTCATTACCATGAGCGCTATTAACACGATATACCAGTTTTGGATTCATACCAGAACAATTGGGAAGCTAGGTCCATTGGAGTGGATTATAAATACACCTTCGCACCATCGAGTCCATCATGGGTCAAATCCAAAATACATTGATAAGAACCATGCGGGCTCGTTGATTATTTGGGATCGGATGTTTGGTACATTTCAAGAAGAAGAGGAAGAACCAGTTTATGGTATCACCAAACCACTAAACAGTTGGAACCCATTCTGGGCGAATTTTCATTATTGGGCAGAGCTTTGGGACCTTTCAAATCGATGTACCATACCACTGGATAAAATTAAAGCTTGGATAATGCCACCTGGTTGGAAGCCTTATTATCTAGGTGGCCGAGAGTTTCCTTCGGAAATCGATCATTCCGCTTATCAAAAGTATGATCAAGACAGCGACAAGAAAGTACACTGGTACATAGGATTGGTTTTTGCCTCAAGCTTGACTCTTTCATTGTTGACCCTTTTCCTTGCTGATCAATTATCGTTGGCAGAATCGATCCACTTGAGTCTTAGTATCCTTCTTGGAGTAACTGTCTGTGGTACGTTAATGGATAACCCGAATATTGCAATTCGCCTTGAATACGCTAGATTCTTAGTTCTAATTTCTGGTGGATTTCTATTTTTCACGAACGTTAATCCCGGATGGATTTCTAATGCCATTATCTGGGGGGCCATAATTAGCCTTGTGATTTTTAGGCTCTTCAATATTATAAGCAAACAAGAATGAGTGTAAAGAGAATTCTAATCTTGGCGTTTATTATTATGGGTACTGTTGAAGTTTCGGCAGAGTTTTTTGAGTTACCCACCATAATCTATAAGAGTAAACCTTGGATGATGATTATCCTAATCTTGCTTTTATTGAAATCGGTTGATGTAAAATCTAACCGGAGTAATAGATTCATGCTTTTGGCACTTGTATTCTGCTTCTTTGGCGATGTTTTACTTATGATTCAACCATCCAGCGAAGGACTATTTATCGCTGGCCTCTTCACATTTCTCGTTGGGCACTTGATGTACACCTATGCTTTCTACTTAGACACTCAAACTCCGTTTAAAAGCAAATGGAAAACTGAGCATTTACTAATACCAATCATGCTGATGGCTCATGCTTTACTAATTGCATCGTTAATGGTTGGAAACCTAAATGGGGTAATGATGGTAGCTGTACTCATCTATGTGGTTTTCATCACAATTATGGGAGTGGCAGCTGCTGCACGAATTAGAGACGGTTACACTTTAGACAGAATAATGTTGCTGATGGGTGCACTCTTCTTCGTATTCTCAGATACGTTAATCGGAGTTACGAAATTCATAGACCCAGACGTGCCATTTGCGCGTCCCGCAATCATGACCCAATACTTACTGGGTCAAATATTAATCATTTTGGGTTGGACTGGTAAAACCAATCCACACACAGAAATTAAAGTAGCGACAGCTTAAGCTACTCTTAAAGGTGACTTAACTTTCTCTTTAAGAAGAGCCTTGTCTATTACTTGATCCATCGTACTTACGTAATGGAAAGTCAAGTCCTTTCTATACTCCTCTTCAATTTCCTCAACGTCAAGTCGGTTATCCTCACAAACGATAATCTCCTTTACGTTGGCTCTACGCGCTGCAAGCATCTTCTCCTTGATGCCGCCTACTGGAAGAACTTTTCCTCGAAGCGTAATCTCACCGGTCATGGCAACTTTGGCTAAAACTTTTCTTTGAGTAAATACTGAAGCCAATGCTGTGAAAATCGTAATTCCAGCTGAAGGACCATCTTTAGGTGTTGCACCTTCCGGAACGTGAACATGTACATTCCAATTATCAAAAACATCGGAATCAATATCTAGTTGATCAGAATGTGCTTTTAGATATTCGAGCGCAATTACAGCCGATTCCTTCATTACATCACCAAGGTTACCGGTCAACGTTAACTTCCCTTTACCCTTGCTTAGACTAGATTCAATAAAGAGAATGTCCCCTCCAACTGCAGTCCAAGCCAAACCAGTTACAACTCCAGCAATACTATTGTCGACAACCTTATCTCGGCTGTTTCTTGGTGGACCAAGAATTTCTTTTACTCGATCAAGAGTCAGCGTAATCTCATGCTTTTCTTCCATGGCCACTTTCATAGCCGTAGCTCTTACCACCTTCGCAATTGTCTTCTCTAAACTTCTAACACCAGATTCTCTGGTGTAGTTGTCTACTATGAAAGACAAAACCTTCGGTGGAAACTTTAAGTCAGCTTTTTTCAGGCCATGCTCTGATAGTTGCTTTGGAATGAGATGTCGCTTAGCAATCTCAACTTTCTCTTCAAGTGTGTAACCACTTAGTTGGATGATTTCCAATCGATCTCGAAGTGCCGGTTGTATCGGTCCCAAGAGATTTGCCGTAGCAAGAAACATAACCTTAGAAAGGTCATACTCCATCTCAAGGTAATTGTCATAAAACGAACCGTTCTGTTCTGGATCGAGTACTTCTAAAAGTGCCGAAGATGGATCACCGTGATGGTCATTCCCAACCTTATCTATTTCATCTAAAATGAAGACGGGGTTGGAACTCTTCGCCTTTTTAATGTTCTGCACTACTCTACCGGGCATTGCACCGATGTACGTCTTTCTGTGCCCTCGAATCTCAGATTCATCCTTCAATCCACCCAAGGACATTCGAACATATCCACGTCCAATCGCATTGGCAATCGATTTCCCCAAACTCGTTTTACCAACTCCAGGAGGGCCAACTAAGCAGAGAATCGGTGCTTTCAAATCACCTTTCAATTTCAATACAGCCAAATGCTCAAGAATTCGCTCCTTCACTTTGGTCATTCCGTAGTGATCCTTATCTAGGATACGCTTGGCTCGCTTCAAGTCAAATCGATCCTTGGAATATTCTCCCCAAGGAAGATCTAAAAGCGTTTCTAAGTAATTCATCTGAACTGAATATTCAGATGCAGCTGGATTCATCCTACCAAGCTTATCTAATTCCTTATGGAATTGATCCGCCACGGTAGAAGTCCACTTCTTAGATCTGGCTTTCTTTTTCATGTCTTCAACCTCTTGGTCAAAGACATTTCCACCCAACTCTTCCTGAATTGTTTTCAGTTGCTGATTTAGGAAGTACTCTTTCTGTTGTTGATCAATATCAACCTTAACCTTGCTTTGAATCTGATTCTTCAGTTCAAGCATTTGTAATTCTTTGGTCAAGTGACCAAGCAGCATGGTTGCCCGCTCCTGAAGGTCAGCAACTTCAAGCATACTTTGCTTTACATCCACCTCAGCATTCATGTTACTGGAGATGAAATTGATTAGGAAAGACGGGCTCTCAATATTCTTAATGGCAAAGGCACTCTCAGAAGGAATGTTTGGGGATTGCTGAATAATACTCAACGCCATATCCTTCAATGACTCTACAAGAGCATTGAATTCCTTTTTCTTTTTAGCTGGCTTTATTTCATCAAACGCTGAAATTTCAGCCCTGAAGTATGGATCCTCTTGAACAATTTTAATTAGTTCAAAGCGCTTCTTTCCTTGAATGATAACGGTGGTATTTCCATCGGGCATCCGAAGCATCTTAAGAATCTTAGCAACCGTACCTACACGGTTTAATTCTTCCTTTCCCGGATCCTCAGTACTGACATCCTTTTGCGAAACGACACCAATAATCTTTTCGCCTTTATAGGCGTCCTTAATCAACTTAATGGACTTATCCCGTCCAACCGTTATTGGAATTACCACTCCTGGAAACAGAACTGTGTTTCTTAAAGGTAGAATAGAAAGTTCTTTTGGAATGTCAGCCGCAGCCATCGATTCCTCCTCCTCGGTAGTAATCAGTGGGATGAACTCGGGATCATCGTCCAGCATGTCGGACAGATGCTTTATTGTATCGTCAAAAATGTTCTTCATAAGAGGGTTCCAAAGGTAAACTTACGGTTGACCGAAACTGTCAACCAACATGCCAATCTGCACAACGTGACATAATTGCCACTTTATCCGTCATTTCCGCTGACCATCTGTCAACTTGAACACGCTTTCCAACAGATCCTGTTCTGTCTTGTCAAGTTTGACACTTCGCCTGTCCATTACACGCTCTGCTGTCTCAAGCGCTTTATCCAGCTTGTAATTAAGCATGGAACGCGCACTACCCCAACTGAATGACGGGACAAATTTTCGAGGAAAGTCGGATCCATAAATATTACAGCTGACTCCAACCACGGTTCCAGTATTCAACATGGTGTTGATTCCAGTTTTGGAATGATCTCCCATTATGAGACCGCAGAATTGCAAACCGGTATCGATATAGGCTTTTGCCGGATAGTTCCAACAATCGACTAAACCGTAATTGTTCTTCAAGTTTGAATTGTTGGTATCTGCACCCAAATTGCACCATTCGCCAATTACAGAATTGCCTAAAAAGCCATCATGGCCTTTATTAGAATACCCGATGATAACTGAGTTGTTTACCTCCCCTCCTACTTTGGAATGAGGTCCGACCGTAGTCGGTCCATAAATTTTGGCGCCCATTTTAACACCTCCATGCTCGCACAACGCAAACGGCCCTCGAATAACGGCCCCTTCCATTACTTCACTGTCTTTCCCAATATAGATTGAGCCATTGACTGTACTTAGAATACTGGCTTCGGCTTTGGCTCCTTTCTCGATAAATATCTTACCATCGCCAACAATCGTATTTGTTGAACTGATTTTTTGAGACTTCCGGCCTTCAGTTAGAAGAGTGAAATCGGACTCAAGTTCAACACCATTGTTGGAGAAAATATCCCAAGGATACCTGATTACTGTAGCATCAATTTTCGTCTCCTTTCCGCTGATTATGGAAATATCAAAATTGGCAACACCGCCAGAATGTGTTCTCAAAGCAATCAAAGCACCTTTGGAGCAGATTGCCTCACCCTGACCCAAAGCCTTCACTTTTTCTACTAAATCTGCAGACGGACAAACCCGCCCATTAATCAAGATGTTATCCTTTGCTTTTTTAAGCTTAAACTTTTCTGAAAGATGCTCTTGAGTGATGTGACTTGCGCTGCCATCCAACCACTTTTCCCACTTCTCCTTAATCGTCATTATGCCGATTCTTAGTTCAGATGCAGGTCTCGTGTAGGTAAGCGGCAGCAGGTTGTCCCAGCCATTGTCGTCAAAAAGAATAATATTCATCATCTCGTGGTTAGTGGCGCAAAGCTATGAACGCTGACCGAATACAATAGAAGCCAATAATTGCGGTTATTTGGGGAATGATCAGACTTTACTTGACCTTGTTTGCTTTGTGTTTCGGACTGACCGCCTTTGGTCAATCTGGCTTGGTCAATAGTTCCCCTGTTGTTGTCTCTGAATTTGACGGAAAAGCTTCCGAAGACCTTATTCTTCTACCCATGAACTTTGACAGTGACGTTTGGCTCCAAAACGTCAAAGTCGCATTGAAGGACAAACAAGTATTGATTGTATCGTTGGTCTATACGCGGTTCCGGACCAGTGCGACCTTCGATCAGGTTTCATTAAATCGCTCTAGATTAAAGGAGTTTCAAGATTTACTTCCGGATCTTTTCTCAGATAGGACCATCCTATGGAGATTAGTTGAACAAACCAACGGAAACATCAGGCCAGAAGCTCAAAAACTGTTTCATGGGTTTGCAATTAATGTCCGTCCAAAACCAACCAGTGAATCCAGAAAAGCTGAATTGAAAGAACTCGAGAATCTGAAGAAATTGCTGAGTGATCCTGATGTGAGTGATGCTGAAATTGCAAAGGCAATTGATGCTGAAGCCTCGGTTGGGGACTCTGCATTTTCAGGCGAAAAGGCGTACTATTTCATGGCAGAAGGTGTCTATCGAACCTTTGATCGACCGGCCGCTTTCATTGGAGGAAACGAGGCATTGCATCATCATTTGGCCAGTAATCTTACTTACCCCATCAAAGCCCAGGCTGACAGCGTTGAGGGTACCGTAATTCTTTCTTTTGATGTTGCTCCAGATGGAAATATTGAAGGCCTCAGAACTGTTGCTACCGTTTCTTCTGAACTGGATTCAGAAGCCATTCGGGTGATGAAGAAATCACCAAAGTGGTTTCCGGCTTTATTCAACGGTGTTCCTATTGCAAGCAGCTATACCATTCCAATAGTTTTCGATTTAGACGGAGATGGAAAGGCTGAAACTGGTAAGATAAAATCAGTTAGTTCAGAGTTTATTCCTTTCGGAAAAGACAAAACCGTTACAGCCGTTTTAGACCGAAATGATTGGGGCAAAATGGCGATTGTTTCTGATGTTACCGGAAGCATGTCTCCCTACACATCACAGCTTTTGGCTTGGTTTCGGGCAAATGCTTCAAATCCTAATATTCATTCGTTCACCTTCTTTAATGATGGGGATGAAAAGAATGACAATCGTAAAAAGATTGGAATTACGGGTGGTATTTATCATACTCGAAGCAACGGTCTCGATACGGTTTTCGACCTGATCACTCAGGCAATGAATAATGGAAACGGTGGCGATATACCTGAGAATAATCTAGAAGCTGCATTGTCTGCACAAGACGATTGCCCCGATTGTGACATCATTCTTATCTCCGACAACTTTGCCACACCTCGCGATTTGAAATTGTTTGATCAGATTAAAAGCCCACTACGGATTATACCGTGCGGAGCCCATTTGGGCCTGAATCTAAATTACCTCATGCTGGCTTATCAATGCAACGGCTCGCTTCATTCTTTGGATGGTGACATAACTGGCTTTGACCAAATGAAGGAACGTGAAATCGTTTCGGTCGGAAGTGATCAATACCAATTACTAAATGGTCGATTCATTCGAATTGGAAGGTAATCCAAATCGTCTCTTTTAGTCGCCAACTCTTTAACATCTTTACCAAATGCTTAAAAAGTGGCTTCTCCGACTTTCACCTCTTCTCATTCTATCGATCATTGGGTTTTGGCCTTTGTCAGATGCCGATTTAAAAATTGAATTTGACCAAGAAGCAATTGATAAGAAGCATGACTTTCTTGCTAAGTTGGAATTGGATTCGTCTGTTTCGCGGCCGAACATATTACTAATCATGGCCGATGATTTGGGAAAAACCGACATCAGCCTTTATGGTGAACCTCCGATCCAGACGCCAAACATTGATGCCATTGGATTGAATGGAGTCACCTTCACAGATGGCTATATCACTTCTCCCATTTGCGCACCTTCCAGAGCTGGGCTCTTAACAGGACGATATCAGCAGCGATTTGGGTTTGAGTATCAGCCTCATGATCGATACCCAAAAAACCTGATTGAGTTATTGGTTTACAAATACTTCATAGCCACCGGAGATTGGCGCGTGGCAGATCAATACCGATTCCCTGAGTTTGACGACATTCTCAAAAACGGAATGCCGCCATCCGAATTGATGATTTCAGAACTTCTGAACGCGGTTGGTTATGCCACGGGCATTGTTGGAAAATGGCATTTAGGAGCGGGTGATCACGCCTTGCCAATTAACCGAGGATTCGATTATCAATATGGTTTCTATGAGGCATACTCGCTCTATATGGCCGACACTTCAAATCCATCGGTAATCAATCAAAGACATAATGATTTTTCAGATCCATTTATTTGGGAAAAAGGCCGTTCTGGCAATTGCGCCATCCGCAGAAACCATGATGTAATTGAAGAGGAATTCTACTTGACGGATCGGATTGCCGAAGAAGCCAACGATTTTATGGAACAACATAAAGACGAGCCGTTCTTTCTCTACGTCCCATTCTTGGCACCACACACTCCATTTCAGGCAACCAAATCTTACTTCGATAAACTGGATCATATTAAAGATCGGAACAAGCGGGTTTACAATGCAATGATCTGGCAACTGGATGATGCCGTTGGATCGATCATACAAAAACTAGAAGAGCTTGATCTTGAAGAAAACACGTTGGTCATTTTCATGAGTGACAATGGTGGGGCTACTTATACACACGCAACGGACAATGCACCATTGAAAGGAGGCAAGTTCACCAACTTTGAAGGTGGCCTAAACATTCCATTTATGATGAGTTGGAAAGGGCAGATTGACAGCAGAACCGTAAGCCATAACCCTGTAATCTCGACCGATGTCTACTCCACGATGACATCACTTCTAGGAATCACTGGATTCCCAAAGGAATTGGACGGTCAAGACTTGTTCGAAGCAATGGATTCGATGGAAATTGTACGTGACTTGTTTTGGAGGTCGGGCTACAACAAAGCTGTCAGAAGTGGGAAATGGAAACTGGTCCGGGATGAACTATCAGACCTGACAGTCTTGTATAATCTTGAGTCGGATAAAAGTGAAACGACAGACTTATCTAAAGAATACCCAGATACAGTTCAGCATCTTCTTCAACTTCAAAAAGAGTGGGAAAAAGGAACGGTTAATCCGGCTTGGCCAAGGGTAATGGACTTCACTTTTCATGCTGAAGATGGAGACTTTCGGTTTCCGCTTTGATTTATCTATCAGATCAATTTGCATCAATCAGATTACCCGACCCGGTCACAGAAACATCCACGCCCGGCTGTCCTTTGTAATTGAGGTTTCCTGAACCAGTAATGCTTCCATGAAGGGTATCCACGACATGTACGTTGATGTTTCCTGAACCAGAACCATCCACCGATACATCGCGGGAAATTAAATTGAATGCTTGGATATTTCCAGTTCCAGAAACCATATTTGACATAACCATAAGAGTGTCTGGTCCTGTTAAAGAGATGTTTCCTGATCCCGTGATTTGCAAATCCATCGAATCAGAATAAACTTGTTGCAATTCTACTCCTCCACTGCCTGCAACGTTGATTGATAAGTTTGGTGCACGAAGTGAGTCCAGTGCTTTAACCGTACCTGAACTTCTTAGATCGATACTTTTGAAATCCTCCGTGGTTATGATATAAAGCTTGAATTCGCCAATGTGTTCCACGCAATCTTCGGTAAAATCCATGATTAGTACACCGTTTGTTATGTGAAACTGCAATACTTTAAAAAGCTCCTCATCCGAACGCAAAACAACACTCTGGCTATCGCCTTGAGCAAGATAAACTGTGCCTTCGCAAAACATTCTCAATCCTGAAATGGCGCCAATACTATACGGCCGATCAACTACATCACCTGTAACGCTGAAACAGGAGATATCATCACAACCGGTACTAAACAACATCACTAAAGCAGCTAAAATTGGCAGAATAAGTTTGTAGATGACTTTCATAATTATTGAATTACATGTCGGCAATTTCTTCCCTTGGTATCTAGCATTACAGATAACCTACCTGTGGTTCCTCGGAACTCTTGTAAAGGTATTCGTAATTCAGCATACTCCGGATGCCTGAGAACTACGTAACCAAAAACCTCTTCGAAAGAATCTTCCAATTCGATTTTAAAATCGCCTGACTCGCTGGTTGTGGCCTTCTTATCAAAGCCAGAAACCGAAATCTCAGTTCCTCTGACTGGCTGCCCCAGAAGATTCATTACCACCCCTCTAATTTCCTGTCCTTGTGCGGTAAATCCAACCATCAAGAAAAAAAAGACTGTCCAGATTTTTCTCATTGGCTAAGTATCACAAATTCAGTTCTACGATTTTTTGCTCTGCCAGACTTTGTAGAGTTATCTCCAAGCGGTTTATTTTCCCCAAAACCATTATGAGTTAGTCTTGAAGCAGGTATTCCAGAATCCATTAAGAAACGATATACAGATCGAGCTCTATTTTTAGATAACGTCAAGTTCTTGTTGTCATCTCCTGTACTGTCCGTATGTCCGTGAATTCCAACTTTCAACGTTTTATTGACTTTAAGAAACCTGACAAATTCTACCAAAATAGGTTTCGCCTTCGGATTTAGGTCGAATGAGTCTGAAGCGAAATTAATGTTATGTAGCCGATGCGTTGAGCCAATCTCCATCTTTTTCACCTCCACATCTTCGGTAACAATTTTATTTAAAGCCGTATCCTCAACCGACAAATAGCGAGAATTGAACCCTGTTCCCTTCTTGTCAACAGACATAATCATGTCATCGGTAAAATTGACAACCGCAACATACTTTCCAGTAATGGAATCAACCTGAATCTGCGTTACCTCCTTCGTTTCCATGTTCCGGAATTCAATCTTGGCGTCCGTAACCGGCCTCTTCTTTTCATCCAAAAGTTGCCCTTTCATAAAGAGTACCTTTTCTGGTCGGGCTTCTTTGTACAAGGGAAAACTGAACAGATCCCAACCTCCTACTCCGTCTCTTCTTTCATTGGAATTGAAATAAGCCGTTTTGCCATTAGTGCTCACAAAAAAGCCAACATCATCATGTTCTGTATTGATCGGATATCCAATGTTTTTAGGTGTTGTCCAATTACCGGCACTATCTTGTCTAACGTAATAAATGTCGAATTCACCCACACCCAAATGCCCGTCAGAACTAAAGTACAGCGTATGACTGTCCTCGTGAATGAAAGGAGATTTCTCGTTGCCTTTGGTGTTTATTTGAGTTCCAAGATTCACTGCTTTGCCCCATTTTCCGTCTTCCCGTTTGTGTGAAACATATAGATCCATATCGTTGATTGAACCGATAGAATCTTCACGGATACTCACGAAATACAAGGTCTTTCCGTCAGGCGTGATAGTAGGTTGCCCTTCAAAGGAATTCTTTTGATTCACACTATCTCCAACATTCTTTGGCTCAGACCACATATGGAATTGGTCTTTGAAACTCATGAAAATGTCGCAATTCTTGTAGCCCTGAGCATCCACCTCACAGATGGTTAAGTACATCCTCCGGTTATCGACAGTGAGGGTGGCACTGCCCACATTTTCAGAAAGATTAAAGGGTTTCATCATTGGCTTACCACCATGAAACTTCCCATCAGCCATTCGCTTGCTTCTTGTGAACTCTTCCACCTGTCTTGGTGTCAGATCATTCTTGGCCTTCTTCTCTAGACTCCGGATGTACAAGCAATAAACATCATCGGGAGAAATGATGGCCAAGTATTCACTCTTCTTAGAAGAAACGCCTTCTACAACCTTGGGCTCAAATGGTACAGGTTTTTCGTAAATGTCCTTGTAGTATTCGGCATTTTTCATCAAAGTCTCCGCCTCGTCATACTTCTCTGTGTAATCCTTTGGATACATCCGATCATCGGCATATTCCAACTCCATAAACTGCTTGAAGTATGCGAGTGCCTTGGTCATTTGCTTTTCTCCCATCGACAGTTTGGCCAGATAGAAGAACGTATAAGGATGGTACTCTGGGCAGAGTTCAGCCACCTTTTCAAGCTTGTTCTTAGCCCAGCCTAACTTAGCTCTTGGGTCACGCTCGGCTTTTCTTAGTTGAGAATATGTTTTTAGGAAAATGGCACCATGATGATCTGGTTCCTCCTCTAAGATCTTCTTGCAAAGCTCATTTCTAACCGATGGTTTGCGTTCCACTTTTGCCTGTTCCCATAGCTTGTTAATCTTTTTGTTGCCAGGCATTTCGCAGGCATCCGGATTCTGGGAAAAAGTGAATAGCGAACAGTGAATAGCGAACAATACAAGAACCAGCCTTCCCAACGTGTAAAATTTAAACCTAGAACTTAGAACTATCAACCTCAGTGTTTTTACTCTTAACTAGTAACCAGAAACTCGTAACTCATTTTGGTTTCCCAAACAATCCGTTCAACAATTTTCCTGCCTCTTCTTCCACTTTCTTCTCGGCTTCCTTTTGCAAACGAGCCGCTTCTTCTCTTGCTTTCTTTTCCAATTCTGCTTGTTGTTTTTTCAATTCAGCCTCGGCTTGCTGCTGAAGTTTAGCAGCTTCATCTCTCGCTAAGTTTTCTAACGCTTCTTGTTGCTTTTTTAGCTCAGCTGCTGCCTGAGCTTTTAGGTCGACTCCTGCACCTCCACCTGAACTTCCTCCAAATCGTGGAGTAATCTTGGGCTTGTCGGTTGTTCCAGTAATCACCAAATCCACCTTGATTTCATCGCCCACAGATACGTTGGCTCCCAAACCATTAACGGCCGAGGTTAAGGTTCCCATCAAAGCATTTACCTGAGCCCCTAATATGGCAGTTGGAACCTTTGTGGCCATTACATAATCCATCGTTCCATCAAATCCATGTGATCCAAAAATGTTTGCTGCAACAGGGCCAACCTTAGTATCGAACGGTTGAACGTGCACTCGTCCATTGATGAACTTAAAACTCAGGTTTACATTCTTCACCTCCGGATCTTTCAATGCATTGATTTTAAGCACTTCACCAATCTTATTGAAGGACTCGGCCCCAACCAGTTTCAAGCTATTACTGGTGAGGTTTCCGCCTCCATTCAAGGAGTTATAAATCGGCTCCATATCTCCGCCTAACTTTCCTTTTAGGTTGAAATTGACTGATGCTCTTCCGTCAGTACGCTCCGCAATTGGTGCGATTTTCTTCATTGACTCAAACTTTGTGTAAGCCTCTTTCAGAGAAACGTTCTTAAAGTCCAAGTTCATATCAACCTTCGGGTCGTTGATGTCGCGTGAATCGTATGATCCACTTAACGCCAAAGATCCACTCAACACATTCATGTTCAGGTTACTTAGATCGGCCTTTCCATTTTTCAGAATAATCAATCCTTTAACATTGGTGATGTCAAGATTGTCATAAAGTACTTTGGTAAATGAAGAGGTCAATCGAACATCCAAATTCTTTGGTATTTCAATTACGCCAGATGATGGTTCTCCACTTCCTTCTCCACTACTTTCTCCAGAGCCACCTTCTTCAGGTTCTTCTGAGTCCGAAACAAACATGTTCAAATCCATCAATGTAGAACTGATATCAAACCTTCCTTTTAGGTTATCATCACTCATTACATAACCGATATAATTATCGATTCGTCCAGATGCTTTCAAATCACTTTCACCGATTTTGCCATCAAACGATGCCAACTCCAAATAAGCAGGATTGAACTTGAACTGACCGTACTTAACAGAAACCGGAGCAGGAAGGCTGTCCGAATTGTAGACAATATCCATGGCAATCAATTCGCCTTTCGCATCCACTTTACTAAATCGCTTTTTCTCGATATCTGAGTTTCTTGCCTTAACTGAGAAATCAGAAATCAGTGTTCCGGTCAATTGGTCCCCTGCTCCCATTGGAATGGCATCGGCCAAACTTGCTAGGTCAATCTTACCATTGAAAGATGCGTCCACGTTAGGGTCACTAACTGGTGAGCTTACTTTGGCCCGCATATCAAATGGATTACCAGCTAGCTCTACATGCAATTTTGAAAGGTCGATCAACGTAAGGTCTGCATCGCCTCCAGGGTTTTTCACGTTCAGATCGACCTGAATATTACTAAGTGATTTAGGAAGGTCAGGATACTGGAAGGTTGCATTGGCAACATTGACATCCACATTGAATCCCGGGATGGTTCCTTCGTTGTAAACACCTTTGGTATAGCCATCAACAGTAAGTGTACCGGTGGTTTTAATGTCTTCAAAATCTTTGGAATATACTGCCGGAATCAAAGAAAGAATTTCCTTAAAATCGGCTTGAGGAGCGGAAAAAGTCAAATCCATTTCAACGTCATCATCATTCGGCATGCTCACTACACCATCAAACAAAAGGTGCAGTCCATTTATTCTGAAATCGTTCTCCTTTAGTTGATAAGCACTGTTTGCTAGATCGGCATCTATGCCAGCATCAAGGGCCAATTCAGCGTTGTTTAGGTAAGCCACTTTTCCTGATACCAGTCTTACTTCCTCCATCAACACATTTGTATTGATTACCGTTCTGTCGGCAGAAAGATCTCCACTTAGGTCTACGTTCAACGCGGAGGTGCTGAATTCCAAACCTCCTTTTTCATCAGCGTAACTGATGGCCACATTCTCAATTCCAAAGTGATCCACAATCAAATTGAATCCCCCTGAGGAAGCTTCTGTTGCTGTGGTATCCAAAGCTCCTTCGCTCGGAATAGTAATGTCATAGTTGGCCGCCCCATCCTTCATCACCTTCACATCCACCTTGCCATCAACAAGCGTGATGCTATTCACTTTTGGTGATCCGTTGAATGCACTCATTAGATCAACATCCAACGCAAGCGCGCTTAAACTGACCAAAGTATCGCCAGCAAATGGTTCATTATTG
This sequence comes from Bacteroidia bacterium, assembly GCA_047611425.1. GTDB lineage: Bacteria > Bacteroidota > Bacteroidia > UBA10329 > UBA10329 > JBLFWJ01. Next base: position 36,249 of record JBLFWJ010000003.1, read on the forward strand.
ATGATTGTAAGATCTGCCAGACCAACGTACAGGTCTGGAAAACTCCAAATGATAGATATCTCTACACCAGAGAAATCAAGTGTAGCATTCAGGTTTTTGTTGGTTTCTTCTTTGACCGCTTTTGTAATTGGTTCTTCTAAAACGATTGGAACAACGATGGCAGCTACCGCAATCAACACAAGCAGTGCAACGATAACGTAAATGAGTTTTTTCATGGGGATAATTATAAGAAGGCAGGTCAATTGACCTTGTGATCTTCAACGGTTAAATGTGCGAAAAATTTTAGGTGGCTTCAACGTGTTCGTCACCAATTTGATTCTCGCTGGTAGCAATGATTCCAGCGACCATACTATCGCCTGTTACGTTGACAACAGTACGGCACATATCAAGGATTCGATCAACAGGAAAGATGATTGCAATCCAAGCTGGATTGAGTCCAACACTTTCAAGAACAATGATCAACATTATCAGCCCTGCACTTGGCACTGCTGCTGAGCCAATGGACGCCAAGGTTGCTGTTAGAACGATAATTAACTGCTGAGTAATGGTTAAGTCAACCATGTGCAATTGGGCAAGAAACACAACAGCTACTGCTTGATAAAAGCTGGTTCCATCCATGTTAACTGTGGCACCGATTGGAAGGACAAAACTTGTCACTTCCTTAGATACTTTCAGGTTATCTCGAACGCAATCCATCGTAACAGGTAACGTGGCTGCGCTAGAACTGGTTGAAAATGCCAAGAATTGTGCAGGCGAAATTGCCTTGAAAAACTTGGGATAGTTAATGCCCTTAATGAAGATTGAAGCGAGAGTCGGATAGATTACGAAAATCATTAATCCCAATCCGATAACTACAGTTAGACTGTACCAACCCAGCCCTTTAAAAATTTCGATTACCGCTGCTGGGCTATCTCCAGACATCTTAGAAATGACGCCTGCCAAAAGGGCAAAAACGAAGAATGGCGCTGCTTTCATCACGATGTCAACCATCTTAAGAAAGATCTCGTTGGCACTGTCAACCAAATCAATCATCGGTTGAGCCACCTTTCGAGGAATCATCAGAATGGTCAAACCAAAGAAGATTGCGAAGAAGATCACCTGCAACATCAATCCATTATTGTTGAGTGAATTGAATATGTTGCTTGGCACCATATCCACCAAAAACTGAAGTGGACCCGCATCTTTTGTTGATTTGGCGGACTTCATCTTTGCGGCAACTTTTGCATCCATCGGCTCAGCTGCCAAGATGCCTCTTGCAGTGTTTGCGCGTTCGGCTAATTCTGGTTTACATGTAAAACACTTTCCATCCTTTAACTCAACATCTTCTCGGCTTTCAACCCAGACTTCGTAGGCTAACCTGTTGTCCGTTCGTTGCTCGTCATCCAGTAAAGTTCCAGGTTGAATGACATTCACTAAAATCAATCCCAACCCAACTGCCGATATCGTGGTAACCAGATACATAAAGAGCGTCTTCGCTCCCATCCTACCTAATCTACTCACATCAGACAGACCAGAAATCCCCTTGATTATCGAGAACAACACTAACGGCACTGCAATCAACTTAAGCAGATTGATGAAGATTTTTCCGAAGGGATCGATCCAATTAATAGTGAATTCACTCCAGCCCAGCCAGCTTGATAACAGGGCGAAAATGACTCCTAGTATCAATCCAATAATGATCTGCCAATGCAGTGCTAAATTCTTCATGAATGCGTGGTGAATGATGCGATCCGAAAGTATAAAATTGCAAGCCGTTCCTCGAAGTAAGAATTCAATCTACTCCATCAGGTTTTCAAGTGATCATTTTCACAACTTTTAATGCCGAATTCAGTTACTTCGCAAACTTAAATCCAGCATTATGAGAATTGCGATAAACGGCTTTGGAAGAATTGGAAGGGTGACAATGAGAGCAATACTTCAGCGGGGAAATATTGAGGTAGTAGCCATCAATGACCTTACGGACAACAACACGCTGCGACACCTTTTCAAGTACGATTCCGTTCATGGTGGATTCAAGGGCACGATTGAAAACGATGAAAATTCTTTGACATTTAATGGAAATCGGGTTGCGGTTTATGCGGAAAGAGATCCGGCCAAATTGCCTTGGAAAGAACTAGAGGTCGATCTGGTATTAGAGTGTACCGGCCTTTTCCGTTCAAGAGATACGGCAGGAAAGCACATCGAAGCAGGCGCAAAACGCGTGGTGATCAGCGCACCAGCAAAAGACAAAGACATTCCATCCGTAGTTCTTGGGGTGAACGATCATTTGGTGGATCTTACCGCACCGATCATTTCCAATGCGAGCTGCACCACCAACTGTGCTGGACCAATGGTAAAAGTGTTGGAGGATGCTTGCCATGTTGAGAGCATTTTCGTCTCAACCATTCACGCGTACACTGGTGATCAGAATATTCATGATGCTCCACACTCTGATTTACGTAGAGCGCGTGCTGCTGCTCAATCCATTATCCCAACTACAACCGGAGCTGCAAAAGCCTTGGGAAGAATATTCCCACACCTAGAAGGACACCTTGGTGGAGCTGGAATTAGAGTTCCAGTTTTAGATGGTTCGCTTACAGACCTTACTTGCATTGTTCGTTCTGACATTTCGGTGGATGAGGTAAACGCACTTTTCAAAGAGCAAGCTGCAGGCCCATTAAAGGGTATTTTGGAATACACCGAAGATCCGATCGTGTCGTGCGACATTATTGGAAATCCACACTCATGTGTATTTGATGCCGGATTGACCTCAGTTATCGGTAAGATGGTAAAGGTTGTTGGTTGGTACGATAACGAGGTTGGCTACTCCAATCGTTTGGCAGATTTGGTTGAGCGATTAGCGAAGCAGTAGGCGCGATTCAAAATTTGGTTGAGCCTGCAAAGGTCCCCCTGAGCTTGTCGAAGGGCGACCGTAGGTTGAAAGCCTGCCTTTGGATCACAAGCCGTGTTTCGACAAGCGCAACATGACTCCGTGTCATAGTCATACATAGGGAATCGAAGAACCCAACACAACTCTATTGTTCTAAAACACCCCGATTCTGGTTCATTTCCTTCTTTGCAAGTCCCGCCAATGGCCTGTTTTTCTCTATAGTCTCCATAATCATCCTAAAAAACACTCTGTTAATGCCTTTAAAGGCATGTAATCTCAACTTATGGTCATTATAGGCAGAAATCTCAATATAAAACAACCAGCTTGCGATTATTTTCGTATATTTGTCGCCTAACATCGTTTAGTGGTTTTATCCATATATTATAATTGGGTTTGGGCATTGAATTAAAAAAAGGCCATAAACCGTTTTGAGTTCAATCCAAGAGAAGCACAAACCATATCAATCTTTAGATGGGCTAGTCACCGCCCTCTCTGACGAAGAGCCGTCCAAATACACCGACATAATCCGTTCAATAAACTTGCCCGTAAGCGCATTTGAGAACTGTTGCTCCTGGTCGGATAAGGGCTACACCCGAAACTGCATTCTTGATACCGACAAATTTGAATTGATCCTACTTTGCTGGGAAAAAGGTCAAGTCACCCCTATCCACGATCACGGAGGCGAAGAATGCTGGGTTCATATTATTCAAGGTAAATTTCGAGAGACGGTTTATAACGTGGATGATTTAGGTGAACTAAATGTGGTTAAGACGAACATTTCAAACACAGGTGATGTCACGTACATGTCTGATTTTATGGGCTGTCACCGTTTAGAAAACTTGTCTGATACCAGAAGTTTGTCTTTACATCTTTATGCAAAGCCAATTCGCAATTGCAATGCATTTGATGAGGGGCTTGGGAAATTCGTCCGTAAAGATTTAACCTACAATACCGTCTTCGAGTTTGAAGATGAATTAACGTAATTGCAACTGTATGTCTGATATAAGTAGTGACCTGGCTCTATTCAACGAGCTGGCTGAAGTCTTACTCAATGAAGAAGAGACCCATCCGGTAGCCGATCGAATAGACTCCAACAAACTTTACGATTCTATAGACCTCTCGCTTAATGCATCTCCGATGGTTGATAGCGAGTTTAAGACAGTACTGAAAGATGTACTTGTCTCAACTCCGAAAACAGCCACGAAGCTATTCTTCAACCAACTTTTTGGAGGCCGTCAAGGAAAAGCTGTCTTAGGTGATTTACTTGCCGTGATGCTTAACAACAGTATGTATACATACAAAGTTGCAGGCCCTCAAGTGGGTATTGAGCAGGAGATTATTAGGCAATGTTGTAATCTGGTTGGATACGGTCCTCAAAGCAATGGCACCTTCCCTACAGGTGGTTCCATGAGCAATTACATGGCCGTGATTATGGCTCGAGATGCAAAAGACCCTGAGTGCAGAACTGCCGGAATGACAAAGCCATTGGTCATTTACACTTCCAAGGAATCACATTACTCTAATGCGAAAAATGCAAGCTTCGCTGGAATTGGAAAAAACAACATTCGATATATACAGGCTGATTCCAATGGGCGAATGATTCCAGAGAAATTGGAAGCACAAGTCATTAAGGACCTACAAGAAGGATTCATTCCTACTTATGTAAATGCCACTGCGGGCACAACTGTTTTAGGGGCTTTCGACCAGATAGACAAGATTGCAGACATCACCGAAAAGTATAAGATATGGCTTCATGTAGATGGCGCCTATAGCGGAAGCGTGATCTTCAGCGATAAGTACAAACACCTTGTAAAGGGAATAGAAAGATCTGATTCATTCAGCTTCAATGCCCACAAAATGCTTGGAACACCAATGACGTGCTCTACCATTTTAGTGAAGGATAAAAAGCAGCTTCATGATTCTTTCAGCAACGAAGCCGATTACCTGTATCAAACCGATGGTGACGATTTCAATTTAGGTAAGACCTCTTTCCAGTGCGGAAGAAGGAATGACGCTTTGAAATTCTGGACGCTTTGGAAATCTGTTGGAACCAACGGCTTAAAGCAGATTGTAGATCAGCAATTTGAATTAGCGGATGTGGCTCGTGAATACGTGATAAATAATCCAGACTATACAGTCTATAGTTTCGATGACTCCATCTCCATCTGCTTCAATTATAAGGACGTTGATCCGATGGACCTTTGTACGGCATTGTATGAGAATCAAATAACGGTTGTCGGTTTTGGGTCCTTTAATGAAAACACGTTTGTTCGACTGGTTACCATCAATGCGAATAATACAAAGCAGGACATCTTGAACTTCTTTGCAGTTCTAGAGGAATTTGCTGATAAGACCCCAAGCCTGAAAACGTTAGAGGAAGTCAGGTCTTCCCTTTAAATCATGTGCTTCTTTAACGTAACTTCGTCTCCGATGAAACTGAGGCAATCGTTAAGAAATATGTCATTGCTGCTTCTAGCGGCAGTTTTTTTCTTGGCGTCTGGTGTCGTTTCAATTCACGATCATGAACATTCCCATGACCATGCAGTTTCTCATTCGCAAGAGGATGAGGCTGATGCTTGTCACAGATCCATTTATCACGGTGACCTGAATCTTGGCTGTGAGCATAAAAGCCATGTTCATGACTCTGACCTTGATTGTCAACTCTGTGATTTCATCAACAATCGATGCGATCAAGACTTGGTTCAAGCCGAATCGCTTTTGTCATTTTCGGGTAATAATGAGAACTCTTTCTCCCCGCTTCAATCACGCTCTTTTAATCAAGATTACGAGCACGGGCAAAGAGGGCCCCCGCGAGTGTAGTTGACTAGAATTATTTCCATTTTCTAATCTCGATGATCAGAGGTCATCGACTACACTTATTATAATGAACACACTTAATATTTTGAAGTGGGCTATGCCCGCAATGGTTGTTCTTGCATTTTCCTCATGCGAGAAAGAAGACCCAATTATCCCAAACGAGGAAGAATTAATCACCACTGTTCAACTCACCCTATCTCCCAGTGGATTAGGGCCTGACGTGGTATTCGAATTTCAAGACCTTGATGGAGATGGAGGTACTGAGCCAATTATTACTGTACCAACTTCATTAATTGCAAATCACACCTACACCGGATCTATAACGTTTCTAAGCGAGATTGAAACTCCGGCAGAGGACATAACAGCGGAGGTAAATGATGAAGCCGAAGACCATCAAGTGTTCTATCAGGTTTCTGGTGGATTGAACTCAACCTTGACCTACACAGATACCGATGCCAATGGAAACCCAGTTGGTTTGGCTATTCACCTTGAAACGGGCGATGCATCAACCGGACAATTAACGATTACACTTAGACATGAACCAGATAAATCTGCATCAGGCGTTTCCGAAGGAGACATAGTCAACGCAGGTGGCGAAACTGACATTGAAGTGACCTTCGATGTTTCGATTCAGTAGGGAACTCCTTCTGAATTTACTAGTGCCTTTCTCACTGGTTGGCCAGCAATGCGATATTTCCATTACTGGCCAACTGGTGGATGAAAGCACTGGCATTCCTATGTCTTATGCAACGGTTTTTATTGAAGAATTGCAGACCGGTGTTGCCTCTGATGAAAACGGTGAATTCACCTTAAGCAACCTCTGTCCAGGTGGTTATCACATCAAGTTCAACCATATCGGTTGCGAAACAAATACACGTTTCATTCAGCTTGAAGCTGACACCACAATACTGATCACTATGCACCATCACAACGAGTTGGTGGATGAGGTTGTGGTTCATGATCATTCCTCGGAACATGAACAGGTCGTAAGCGCTACAATCCGTTCTTCCGAGATCTCGGAAATGTCAAACCGCGACCTGACCGACCTTCTCGATCAGGTAAGTGGTGTCAGTGGTTTAAAAAGCGGTGCCGGAATTTCAAAACCGGTTGTACATGGTATGTATGGCAATAGATTGGTTATTCTAAACAATGGCATTGCACAGGCTGGGCAGCAATGGGGGAATGATCATGCGCCAGAGATCGATCCTTTTGCGGCAGGTCACATTTCAGTTGTGAAAGGTGCAGGAGCCCTCGCCTACCCTGGCTCGGCATTAGGTGGAGCCGTGCTGATAGAACCCGACCCCATGCCAACCGACCCTCATATTCATGGTCTAGTCGGTTACATTTTTCAAACCAACGGATTGGGACATACCCTTAACGTGCGTCTTGAGCAGAATGCCAAGTGGGCAAGTTGGAGGGTGAACGGTACAACAAAACTTATTGGGGATCGAAGCGCTCCCAACTATTTGCTTACCAATACAGGCAAACGGGAGTACGACCTTTCTGCCCAATTGGAAAAACGGTTCTCATCCAAATGGAGTGGCAATCTGTATTACAGCCTATTCAATACACGTATTGGTATTCTAAGAGGATCCCACATTGGGAACCTCACCGATCTTGAAAATGCCATTGGCAGAGATGAGCCTTTGTTTACACGAGACACATTCTCTTATCACATTCAAGCACCCATGCAAAATGTGATGCACCATTTGGCCAAGCTCGAATTCTCAGGGATACTTGATGAACACAATAGCATTAAACTGAAGTACGCTCTTCAATACAACGACCGTAAAGAATTCGATGTAAGACGTTCCGGACGTTCAGATATTCCCGCGTTAAGCCTTGGCCAGTCTGACCATTTTATCGAAGGACAGCATCTCTATCTATCAGATAATGACTTGACCCTGAGGTCAGGTATCCAACTGCGATTGATAGACAACACCAATAATCCTGAAACGGGCGTATTGCCTTTGATCCCCGATTATCGGTCGTACGAGGTTGGCGCTTATTTCATAGCTCAGAAGGAATGGAAACG
>JBLFWJ010000004.1:0-43111 GCA_047611425.1 Bacteroidia bacterium
ACCGCCAATCTGGTAGATAATTGGGGTGAGTAGCACAAATGCCGCCCTTCGACAAGCTCAGGGTGACATCTCCAACCAAATACGAGTAGCAATTGAGTCAGCCACTCCGCCTGAAGCGGACAGCATGACGCTTATATGAAAGCTTGATTCCTATGGGAGTCAAAGGGAATACCGGCCTGTGTCTTCGAGTGCCTCAGACGCCACAAATGCTGCCTTTCGAAGTGCTCAGGATGACATTGCCCACTGAATACCGATTGCAGAGCCGTCATCCAGAGCCTGTCGAAGGATGGTGCGCAACTCCTTCTCAATCAATTGTGGAAACGCCATTGGCGTCCGTGGTCAATACCTCGCTCATGTAATCGAAGAATGGCCGCGTAGCTTGGAAGTACTTCAATACCTCCTTGGCAAAACCAGGAGACTGTACCTCTTTATCGGTGAACGTTTTATGAACCGTAAAAGACTTGTATCGAAGCAGGTCAATATCTGGATGATCTTTTGGAAAGTCTCTAGGTGCGGTCTTTAACTGCTGACCTTGTAATTCTCCAAAGTGCTTTTTAAAACTGGCTGAATTGATAATCTTCCGAAGTGGAGCTGCATCAAGTGCGATTTCTTGGCGAATCCTTAGCAAGTCTTCTGCATTGGGTCCCCAAAAACCACCACCAACCATAGAATTACCGCCCGGTTGCAAATGGAAATAATAGCCTCCTCTAAGTGCCTTGGTTGCACGTGCAAATCCACCAGAGAAACTGTTTTTATACGGGGCCTTGTTTTTCGAAAAACGTACATCGCGGTAGATGCGATACAGTTTCATTTTCTCAAGGTTATCCTGCTTTTGCATACCCTCGTTTATCTCTTCCGCCAGCACTTTGAAATGCTCATTTGCTGCGAGATACTTCGGCTTGTTTTCTGCAAACCAATCGCGCGTATTATGCTGTTCTAAATCCTTTAGAAATTTGAAAACGGATGCGTCTAGGTGTGTCACTTTTGCCATGCTACAATTTTACGATTCGTTGCCTGTAATAGGCTGATGTTTAATCAATGCTTCCTCCATCAGAAATGCTGCATAATTCTCTGCCCACTTTTGGTAGGTAAGCACCGAAGGATGCACCCCATCACTGAAGAAATCGGATGGCCCAAGGTCGAGATTATTGTCCTCCACCCAACTGCTAAAGTCAAGCTGGGCAGTATCGAAAAAGACATTGTCCATATCCTTGGTCACTGCCGCTAACGTCAGGCCTAAATAATCTACCTGATTGCCAATGGCGTTTTGCATAAGACTTGAAAACGCAGGAAATTCACGAACAGGAGGCATATTGGCAAAGGCAATAGGAACCGAACCATGCTTGGCTCTGATCTCCTCAATCAATTTGCGAATGTTTTTTCCCCATTGGTAAGGCGTGGTAAACTCAAACGCATCGTTCCCCCCTAGCCCAACCACAATCAAATCAATCTTGGTCTCTTTTACAAGAGGTAGAATCTCTAGATGCACCTTCTTGGCGGTATACCCACTTTTAGCATAAACCGACCAGTTAATGGTACGACCTATAGCCGATGCCAGGTGCGTTGCCAACGTTCCAGTAAATCCTTCGCTGTGGGTCTCTACGCCTACTCCCGCTAACGTACTTTCTCCCAGCGTTACCAGCTGAAAAGGGGTGCTCCCAGCCACGTTTACCGAACCATGTGGTTCAACCGCTTCGGGCAGATCGTGAATATTCCTCTTAAGAATCTTGCTCTGCACATACATGACCGGAAACGCAGGTATGTTCTTTATGATGTTGAGGAAATACGAACGATTCATTGCTGTAAGGCGTGGCGAGCAAAGCTAACCGTCAATACCATTCGAATGTTCTACTAAGAAAGACGGAATATTGGCTTTACTGTTTGTCTATTGAAGTTTGAGTCAGTTTAGAGTATGTGTAAGTGAGACCCGATCCGTCATATCTTAAATATCTCAACCTTTTGTAACACCATCGATTACCTTGCATCCAAAGATTAGAACAACTAAACTTTTGGCGCTATGAAGAATCCACTTGCAGATAATTATTCCGAAGAGGCAAATTTGGCTTTGGTTGACCAAGTTCTTGATGGCAATTCAAAGGCACTTAATCAACTTGTAGACATTCATCAAGCATTCATTTACAATGTGGCTTGGAAAATGACGCATAGCAATGAGGATGCCTTGGATCTGACGCAAGAGGTGCTGATTAAAGTGATAACCAAACTATCCACTTTCAAAAGTAAAAGTGCCTTTAGAACGTGGCTTTATCGTATCGTTTTTAATGAGTTTTTGCAGACAAAACGCAAAGCCAAAGAAGAGGTCTTTTCCAGCTTTGAGGTACACGAGCAACAACTGAATGCCTTACCGAATCCTGAGCTCAGCCCAGAGGAGGAATTGGAGTTGAAGGACTACACCCGCGAGGTGAAGCTCCGATGCACTTCGGCTATGCTCATCTGCCTAGACCGGGAACAACGACTGCTCTACCTGCTAGGAGAAATGTTTGGAATTGATCATAATGTGGGTGCCGAGATATTCAACATTACGCCACAGAATTTCCGAGTAAAACTGAGCCGTGCCAGAAAGGAGCTACACAACTATATGGAACACCAGTGTGGGTTGATCAATAAGTCGAATCCGTGTCGTTGTTCAAAGAAAGCCAAGGTTGCTTTGAAGATGGGCGTATTGAATGAGGACAACCTCATTTTCAAACCTTCTTACACAAAGAAAATTCGTGATTTTGTTTCTGAAAATCAGGATACGATGACCTCGGTTTTGGACAGGAAGTATGTTGAGGTGTACCGAGATCATCCTGGCAAATCGGAGTTCGATTCGGAAACAGTGATCAGTAAGATTATCAACGACCAGACGATTAAAAACCTATTCAATATATAGGCTGGCCTACCGACCCGAAATCGCTTAAAGAATGAAGAGTCCCAATTCTAGCCTCTTTTTTTTTGTCGGTTTTGTAACACCTCCAGTTTTTCTGCATCCAACTAACAAACGGGCGAAAATCGCACAGACATAAATCGAGTAAATCATGAAAAAGAAAAAAATGTTAATAGCACTATTGGTAACCATAATCGTACTTGTTCTGGTGCAGGTCTTCGCATCAAGAACGATGCACTTTGAAGAAGAGGTGGTCGTAGAAAAGAGTATTGACGATGCATGGGATGTGCTTGGCAATCAATTTACCGAGGCGCATCTTTGGTCTAAGAATTTCAAAACATCAGAGCCCGCTGGAAACCCAAAGCTTCCAGGGCTTGCGTACTTACATCGCGCCACAACCACAGACAAAGGTGTTAATTGGCAAGAATTGGACACATACAATCCTACCGATTACAGCTTATCCTACCATGTTTCTAAAGGCGTGCCGCCAATTGCTAAAAGCCTAAAAGGAGAATGGAGCCTGACAAAAATGGGAGACGAGCAATCAAGGCTGAAAATTCACTTCATTTTTGAATCTAAAGGAATACTTGGATTGGTCATGAGCCCAATAATCGCGAAGAAGTTAGAAAATGCGTCTAAAGAGATTGGGGAAGAATTCAAATACTATGTAGAAAACGGGAAGCCACATCCAAGAAAAGTGGAGGACATGAAAAACCCATCCAAATAAGACCAATCATGAGCAAGCCAATTTCAGCCGAATTCCCTTTCAAGTCAAAATTTGTTGAAGTGAAAGGGTCGAATATGCACTACATAGATGAGGGCGAAGGTGACCCGATACTCTTTCTTCACGGAAACCCAACATCTTCTTACTTGTGGCGGAACGTAATTCCGTACCTGACGGACAAAGGACGATGCATAGCTCTAGATCACATAGGAATGGGGAAATCTGACAAGCCAGATATCGACTACGGTTTTAAGGATACTTCCGAATATTTGGAAGGATTTATTGAAAAGCTCGGATTGAAAAATATTACGCTAGTTATTCACGATTGGGGCGGAATGTTGGGCTTTCACTATGCCAATATGAACCGGGATAATGTGAAGGCGATTGCATTTATGGAAGCGGCAATTGACCTTCCGCGTTATGAAACAATGCCAGCATCAATTAAAATGGCGTTAACGATGATGCGAACGGAATTCTTAGGTGGGTTGTTGGTAAGACGAGCAAATATTTTCATAACCAAAATGCTGCCCGACCTTATTGATAGGAAACTAACAGACGAGGAAATGGCTTATTACGCAGCTCCCTATCCTGACGCGAAGAGCAGAAAGCCTTTACACAGATGGCCACAGGATGTTGCCATAAAAGGCAAGCCAGCATTTAGCGCAGAAAGACTTAGAAATTATGCCAAATGGTTGAGGCAAACCGAAATTCCAAAATTGTGTCTTTACGTTACACCCGGTGTCGGATTTCAAGAACCTGATCTCGAGATTGTGCAAAAGGAATTCAAAAACACAAAGGTGATTTATCTCGGAGAGGGAGGACATTTTATCCAAGAAGATTACCCGCATGAGATTGGTCAAGGGATTGCGGATTGGTATGACGGGATTTAGACGTTGAAGTCACGTCTTTGCCTAAGCCATTGCCATTTCCCGATTGTATTTCCCTCGGTACTCCAATGGAGATAAACCAGTGTACTTTCTAAACGTATTTCGAAAGGCTTTCTCATCAAGGTAGCCAACGCCATACATTACTTCGTTGATGTTCTTGGTTGTTGCTTCTAAGCTCTTTTTGGCTGCTTCAATCTTCACACGCTGAATGTATTCCAATGGTGTGTTGGAAGTGGCTTTCTTAAACCTGCAAATCCACTTCCAATTATTACAATTCTTGGAAGGTCGAGGGTTGGAATATTGAGGCCATTTTCCATGCTTTAAAGGTCGGAATTATAGGTTCCTAACTTCGCTATTTCGGGGATTTTATTTGCTGGAATTAATGGCGAATCCGTTTAGTTTTCTCAGCGTTTAAGTTGTCAATCGAGACTTTTGATTCCGATATTTGAGGATGTAGAGTAAAGAAATGACAGAACAAGAGCTTTCAGCGCTAACAGATGAAGCGCTACTTCAGGAAGCGAAAAAAATGAAATCGGATGCGATGATGCACGCAGTACTGATTGGCATTATGATTGGCGTTGTCATTTACGGTGTTGCGAAAAACAACCTTGGGTTCTTGACACTTATTCCTTTGTTCTTAGCCTACAAAGTATTTCATAAGCCGGATAGGAATAAGGCATTGAAGAAAGTGTTGAAAGAAAGAAATCTGGAATAAGGCATAGCGAACCCTACCTTAGGCACTGAATCACGCATTGCTCAGTCGCCTTAATACGATTGGGGATTCGGGATCGTATCTAAGAGAATACACACCATGTTTAAAATCTATCTACTGGTTATCATGATGATTATTGGTTTGTACACCAAGGCACAGACCGTAGCGTACACCATGCCCGAAGAGACCGAGGAACATGAGGGCACTTGGATCCAGTGGCCACACAACTATCTCTATGGTCCTTGGTATAGGGATGATGTGGAAAGTACGTTCATAGAAATGACCGATGCTTTACAGAGCGGAGAGAACGTACACATCATTGCTTATGATAGCACTGAGCTGGCTTATATTATTGACGTGCTAGCCACAGCCAATGTTCCTTTCACCAACATTGATTTTTTTGTTCATCAAACGGATGATGTATGGAGCCGAGACAATGGCCCAATGTTCGTTTACAACGAGTCTAACGAGCTCACCATTTTGGATTGGGGATTCAACGGCTGGGGGTCTGATGCGCCCTACGCAAAGTGTGACGTTATCCCTCAAAGTGTGGGCACAGACTTGAGCCTTCCGGTAATTAACCTCAACAGTGTTGTGCTGGAAGGTGGTGCCATAGAGCATGACGGACACGGAACAATGATGGCTACCCGTAGTTAATGTAACTGTCAACCTTCCAGCTGGCGACCTTGACGCAGGCATGGAGGTAGTTACTCATACCAGAAAAATGGTAGAGGAATGGAAAGCCGACTATCCCGGTCATGAAACCTATTTATCAGGGATTGTCATGCTTAATGGAGCCTTTACAGAAAGTGCTATGTCAGACATGATTTTACTGTATCTGATGGCGAGTTTCTCCCGATCAGTCTTTTTCTTAAATAATCCAAACATATCTTATCCTTTTATGGTTGAGATTCCTCCGTCAACTTTAATTACTTGACCTGTCACCCACGAACTTTCGTCAGATAGGAGATAAGCCACTGCGTTGGCAATGTCTTCGCTTGTTCCTATGCGTTTAAGCGGGTGACGTTCTGCATTTGCGTCTTTCTTTTGCTCGCTGTTCAATAACCGACCAGCAAGCGGGGTATCTGTTAAAGATGGAGCAACACAATTTACTCTAATTGTTGGCGCTAGTTCCGCGGCTAAGGAACGCGTTAACCCTTCGATGGCGCCTTTAGATACAGCCACTTGGGAATGGAAATTGAAGCCTTGTTGCACAGCAACAGTTGAGAACATAACCACGGAGCCTTTTCCTGCTTTCAGATTCGGCAAAACCTGTTGAATGATTCTGATGGCGCCTATAGTTTGTAATTGCAAATCAGCTACAAACTCTTCTGGTTTTATTCGGTGAAACGGCTTTAGGTTAATGCTGCCCGGACAGTAGACCAATCCGTGTAGTTCCTCTGAAACGAAATCCAAATTATACTCATCACTCGTAACATCTAAATGATGATAGTTGACTTCGTTAACTGGATTTAGATTGTACGTAGCATACGCAACGTCTCCGTTTACGAGTAGCTTTTCTACCACGGCTTTTCCTATTCCAGAAGAGCCACCGATAACGAGTATTTCTTTCATGAGTCCTCGTCTATAAATTCAGAATCGTCCACTTTACGATTCAATTCTAAGTTTGAAATGGTCATTTTTACCCGACCCGTTTCGTAATTGTCTTTGCTGCCGTTTTCTTCTTCACGAGCGGTTTTACTACTGAAATCTCCACTAATTACCTTTGGCATTTTAAACCGTTTGAAATCGGCTTTGAACTCCATCACCGTAGGAATAAAATCGTCTGGCTTAGTGTAAGTATTCAAATACTGAACTGTACCTTCTCGCTTTAGCGTTAGTTCTGATTCGTGAATGCGTCCGTCTTCAACCCCAATCATAAGTTTCATGAGAACTAGTTCACCACCGTTAGTTGGGATTACATTGATGATGTTGCAGTTGATTCCATTGGAAATAGCTGTTCCCGCGGCAACGGCCATATATGCGGATTGGTCACTTAGAATCTCCAGTTGCGAGAACGGATTCTGCTTTGGCAAGAAAATCAAGCCTCCAGTCCTCACGCGAAACTTGTCGGGCTTTTTGTAAATCATCTTGCCAGAAATCTTGTCTATGGCAACTCCTGGAATATCGAATTGCATATCAACATCGCACTTGAGATCGTTGATGGTTTCGAACGTAGTTCGCACTTTTTCTAGAATGGCGTTAGCATCCTGAGAAAAAGTAGCGAAGGAAAAAGTTGACAATATGATTGCCGTTGTGAAAATCAGTCTCATTGGAAAATATCTTTTCTGTTAAAGTGATATTGTGTGATGCCGAAGAATGCGGCAGTATGAAATAGGAGCACTCCTGCAGATTGGAAAATCTCTACAGTTGGAACAGGGTCAGAGAACAGCCTTCTCCACAAATGCATGTGGTTTGTAAAGAGGAATGGCATTACGGGGTCGAAGAAGCTCATCTCGAAGCTACTGATAACGGTAAAGACGATTATGACCACCATCGTAAGTACTATGGGACCAACGCTGTTATCTGAGAAAGCTGAGAACATCAACGATAACGAGGCTACCGTTGTTAGGCTGATGAAAGCGAATACGAACGATGCCATAAATCTCCAAACCAGCTCTGAGTCTCTTAAGACAACTACGCCATCTGCATTGAGAACAAGCAAATCGCCAGGACCAAAAATGACAAGTGATAGCAGGTAAGCGAAAATCCCAAGCAGTATCAGAATTACCAGCACGTACAACATTGCAGTTATCCACTTGTAAGTGATGAATTTGAATCGACTAATAGGCTTGGTTAGTGCGTACCGCAAGGTTCCCATTGCGGATTCTCCTGAAATCAAATCGCCAGTTACCAATGCGACCAAAAGAGGTAGTTGAATAATGAGCGTTTGCAGAATAATGAAAGTTATGAGGTTGCCGTTGATGAGGTTTCCTTCAAGGGAAAACATTTGGTCGAAACTCTGAAACAGTAAATCGATGTATTCCTTACCAGTGAAGTAAAATGATATGTCGATGAGTGCGACCAAAGCTATAATAGAGCCCATACCGATGTAACTCCGAGGGCGAGCAAATGCTTTGATTATTTCAGCTTGCAGTATGCGAATCATGCGGCAGTAAGTTTTAGGAAGTAATCTTCCAATTTTCGCTTGTGGTCTAAGCGGTAAATTTTTCTGCCAGTGCTTATTAGCTTCTCAACTACATTAGGTATCTGATCTAGTTCAGCTTGAAAAATTAACGTGTTTTGGTCTTTGATTGGCGTAAACAAAAGTCTCGTTAAAACAACAGCAGCAGCTGCTTGGTTATCTGTTTCTACATTAACTGTTACAATGTTTTTTCCAAGCAATTCGGAAACGGAACCTTGCGAAACGCAAACGCCTTTATTGATAATGGCCATACTGTCTGCCATTTCTTCAATTTCTGATAGAATGTGTGAGGAGATAATGACGGTTTTACCAAACTCTTTCTTCAAGCGGATAATCAATTGACGCAGTTCAATGATTCCCTTTGGGTCAAGTCCGTTAGTAGGCTCATCTAGGAAAATAAGGTCCGGGTCATTAAGCATTGCTTGCGCGATACCGAGTCGCTGGCGCATTCCTTGCGAGTAGGTCGAAACCTTGTCGCGTTCTCTTCTTGTCAATCCCACCAATTCAATCATATCATTGATGCGCTCATCCGAAATCTTGTTCGGGAAATATTTGCTAGAGATGTTGAGGTTGGTTAGGCCGCTGAGATACGGATAGAACTTAGGCTCTTCAATAATGCATCCAATTCGGGGCAGAACCTTGCCTATTTCCTTCAGCCCTAACCCTCCGAAGTAGGTTACCGTTCCTGCAGTTGGACGTATTAATCCAACTAACATTCTGAGCATAGTGGTTTTACCTGCTCCGTTTGGTCCGAGCAAGCCGAAAATCTGCCCTTCATTGACTTCCATATCCACACCTTTCAATGCGTGGAAATCTCCGTAGTACTTTTCTAACCCTACTACTTTTAATATTTGCTTGCCCATTTGTGGATTTCTGTATAGCGTAACGCATGTTTAACAAAATTGTTGAAAGTTTAAACAAAATGAACTATCTTCAGTTCAGAGTGTTCTTTAATTATGAAATATTTACTGATTACCATAGCAGTTCTCGCGCTCCTGTTTACGGCAGCACAGGCGTACATCTCTAACGATTTGGATAAAACAGAACAACAAGCATATGAGGTCATTTGGAAAAATGACATACTCGAGGCTAGGTATTATCCAAAAGCAGTAATGGCTACCGTCAGCGGTTCATCTTCCGATTACAAAAGCTCGTCTAACCAACATTTCAGGGTGCTGGCCGGATACATTTTCGGAGGAAATGAGGATTCTCAGTCTATTCCAATGACATCGCCTGTTTACATGACGTTTGATGAACAAGGTTCGGCCATGAGTTTTGTGATGCCAGCAAACATGGACTTAGACGGATTACCGAAGCCAAATGATGGTGGAATTAAATTCAGCGAATCTGAAGAGAAGTATGTGGTTGCTATCCGTTTTGGTGGATGGTCTGATGATGAGAAGATTGAAAAGAACTCCAATTTGCTGATGAGCGCGCTGGAAATCATGGGTATTAAGCTGGTTTCTGCACCATGGTACATGGGTTACAACCCGCCATTTCAAATGGTAAACAGGAGAAACGAAGTAGCAGTGGAAGTGACAGCTTCAGATATGGAGCTGATTAAGATCAATGATCTTACAGGAGATGTTTTCTTAGGCACTGACCTCGGCGCATACTTCCACGATGTTACTGTAGGCTCATGGCAGCCACACCCTAGTCTCGGTTTGCCTAATGTGGTGGTAACAGACCTCGATATTCAATACGCTACTGGTAAGCTAAGGGTAGGAACTTTTGGTAGAGGTTTTGGGAAACCAATTTAAGCGTGATTACAGACGTTGCAAATGAGATTAGCAACAACGAAATTAACGTATACCCAAATCCAAACGAAGGCGCCTTTATTCTTAGCGTGGAAGATGCCACTTCCATAAACGAGATTAAGCTAGTTGATGCCTTGGGCAGAGTAATTTTGACTGAATCAAGCCAGAAGAACAGCTACTCTTTTGATGGCATTTCCAGTGGATTGTATACCGTAATAGTTTCTTTCGAAAACAGCACCATTCAACGAAAAGTGGTGGTTAATTGAGTTAATACATTTCTGAACAATAGTATTGACGTCTAAATCATCTCCAGCATTGGGGTTTGACTTAGACGTCTGTGTTTCGAGTAAAACGCTCTTCGGAGGTTTCTACTTATGCTAAACCCTACCTTAGGCACTGAATCACGCATTGCTCAACCCCGTTAGATGGAAAACGAAATCGCCCCACCCAAACCATTGAATTTACCACCAGTTGCCAAGGGCGGTTGGCCCATCGGTTCTGCCCGAAAGTTTACACAAGACCGACTTGGTTTCTTCGAAGATTACGTGCCTAAATATGGAGGGCTATTTGAGTTGACCTCGGTGTTTTTCAGGTTCATTACGCATTTCGATAAGTTGGTTATCGTTACGGATCCCGACATGGTGAAACGCATCATTCAAGACAACAACAAGAACTATGTAAAGAGTTACGGATACCAAGTACTGAAGGTATTGTTGGGCGAAGGTCTGTTAACCAGCGAAGGGGGATTCTGGCGTAAACAACGAAGACTAATGCAACCAGCTTTTCACCGCGATCGTTTGGCTTCGTTTGTTAGCACCTATGCTGAATTCGGTCAGGATCTGGTGGATAAATGGAGTAAAGTGCCGGACGCAACGGCAGTAGATGTTTCTAAGGATCTAATGGAAGTTTGAAGTCGCTTTAGCTGGCTTTTTCTAATTCAATCCAATTAATTCTGTAAAAGAGCCTCACTTCTGGTGCTTATAACGAATTACAAGTTCGGTCAGATTACATTTGCAAAATGAAGCAATTCCCCTTCCTGATTGGCCTGGTTATGTTGATCGTTTCTTGTGAAACCGAACCAACTTTGCAAGTCAGTACAGGCTATACGCAAGGCACTACGTACACCGTTAAATACAAAGGGCTTAAACGGGATCTGAGTTATCAGATTGACAGTACACTTTTGGTTTTTGATCGACAGTTGAGCACCTACATCAAAACGTCCTTCATCAGTAAATGGAACCAGGGTAACAACATTGAGAAGGCACCAAGATACTTTGATGCAGTGGTGAAACGAGGATTAGAAATTCACAAGGAAACAGATGGTGCGTTCGACATGACGATCGCCCCGCTCTTTTCTTTATGGAAAATGGATGAGAATGGTTTTTTACCTGATAGCAGTCAAATTGATAGCGTTCTCCAATTTATAGGTTCGGATAAAATCTCTTTGGATTCAGCGGGTATCATCACCAGGAGCGATGAGCGCATTCGGTTGGATGTAAATGCCATTGCCCAGGGATATGCGGTAGACGTGTTGGCAGATCTCCTAGAACGCTATAGGGTAAAAGATTATTTGGTTGAAATTGGTGGCGAAATTCGAGTCAAAGGGCAAAAGGCTGAAGACACTCCATGGAAATTGGCGATAGACTCTCCAGACGAGAAAGGCGGTGAAAGAGGTTCGGCCATTCAGTTTTCACTGACAGATAAAGCGTTGGCAACATCAGGAAACTACAGGCATTATATTGAATCAGATGGTAAGACGTACGGTCATATCATCGACCCAAGAACGGGCTGGCCTTCTCGATCGGACGTGTTAAGCGCGAGTGTAATTGCACCAGACTGTATGACAGCTGATGCCTTAGCCACAGCCATAATGGTCGCTGGAAGTGAATTTGGAAAAACCTTAATTACTGAAAATCCAGATTTGGAAGGAGTGATAATTACTGGCGTAGAAGGAAAAACAGAAACGTGGGTTTCCGATGGAATTACCGAATAGAGCTGTTTAAGCCGCCTCTGCCGAATCGTCCTTTTTGCACTGCTCCTCTGGCGCTGCACCACACATTCCACATCTCTCACCTTCTTTATTCAGGAACGGGCTGTTGCTCGCACATGTGCCAGAAAACTGTCCATCCTTCTTGACTAGGATCTTTACCGCAATTCCGGCAAAGCCCAGTCCCAATAAAAGTATTGCAGCGAATATGACTTCCATTTCTACCTAAGGTGTTGGTTCTTAGTAAACTGGATGGTGGTAAAAATGTTCTACTACTTATGCTCCGATCTCTTCTGCTGAAGATCGGAAGATTGTTTCTGTTCTATCCGGGCCAACTGACACCAATGAAATAGGCACTTCCGTTTCCTTTTCTATAAAGCTGATGTACTCCATCAATTCACTTGGCATGTTTCCTTCATTACACTTGGTAACGTCTGTGTTCCAACCTTTAAACTCTTTATAAACTGGCCGAATGTCTCCTTCAATATTGTAAGGAAGTCGGTCTGTCTTTTCACCATTGACCATGTAGTGCGTACAAATCTTGATTGTCTCAAGACCATCCATTACGTCAGTCTTCATCATGTTCAACTCGGTAACTCCGTTGATCATGATTGCATATTGTAGTGCAGGTAGATCCAACCATCCACATCTTCGTGCTCTACCTGTGGTAGAACCGAATTCCCGACCCACATTCGCAAGCTCTTCCCCTACTTCATCAAACAATTCTGTTGGGAAAGGCCCGCTACCAACACGCGTGCAGTATGCTTTAAAAATGCCGATCACCTTACCGATTTTATTAGGAGCTATTCCCAATCCAGTACATGCTCCAGCACAGATTGTACTAGAAGAAGTGACAAATGGGTAGGATCCGAAATCAATATCAAGTAGTGATCCCTGAGCTCCTTCAGCCAAAACTGGCTTGCCTTCTTTAAGGCATTCATTCAGATAAAACTCAGAGTCAATTCGTCTAATCGCTCGAATCTCATTCAGGCTTTCCATCCATTCAGCCTCCATTTCAGCAGGTACGCCAGGCTCACCATAATTCTTGAGCATTTGCTCATGCTTGTCCTTAAGACGATTGTATCGATCCTCAAAATCAGGTAGATCAAGGTCACCAACACGCAATCCGTTTCGTCCCGTCTTGTCCATGTATGTTGGGCCAATCCCTTTGAGTGTACTTCCAATCTTGGATTTGCCTTTAGCCTTCTCAGAAGCAGCATCAAGCAAACGATGAGTTGGAAGAATAAGATGCGCTCGAGTTGAAATCATTAATCGCTCAACGGGATCAATTCCATGCTGAGCCATTCCTTCCAGTTCTTTTTTAAAGATTACTGGGTCGATTACAACACCGTTTCCAATTACGTTTTCGGCACCCTCTCTGAAAATACCGGATGGTATGGTGTGTAGAACGTGTTTGATTCCTTCAAACTCCAGTGTATGACCAGCATTTGGCCCACCCTGAAAACGAGCAACGATATCGTAATTTGGGGTTAGTACATCAACTATTTTTCCCTTGCCTTCGTCTCCCCATTGAAGACCTAATAGAACATCTATCTGCATGCTCGCTTTATTCGGAAAAGGCTGATACTGCCTCATCCATTGATTTATAAATTTTAAATACTGAATTCAAT
Source organism: Bacteroidia bacterium (assembly GCA_047611425.1). GTDB lineage: Bacteria > Bacteroidota > Bacteroidia > UBA10329 > UBA10329 > JBLFWJ01. Next base: position 13,728 of record JBLFWJ010000004.1, read on the forward strand.
TTGGTCATTACAAGCAAGTCTTCAACCTTTTTAGAAACGTTGCATAAATGCATGTCACCCCCCGCATTTCTGGTGGCAGTAAACAAACCAAGTAAAATGTTCAATCCTGAACTGTTCATGTATTCCAGATCAGAAAGTTCCATAACCAAGGTTAATCGCTCATCGGCCAAAAGGTCATTTACAGCGGAAATCAAGGCTTCGGAATCAATCTTTGACATCAACCGACCTGAAACAGTAATAACTTCAGCTAATCCTTGGGTAGTATGATTGAATTCTAATGACATTTCAATCCTTCTTGTGTTCACAACTACCTGTACTCCCAAGCGTGTTACAGCTTCCATGAAAATTCAAGGAATGTTGGGCGATTGTAAAATTGAGCGATTTTTCTGTTGTATTCTGAATCTGCTGGATCCGTGGATCACAGAATTCAAACACCTTTCCGCAATCGCTACAGATCAAATGATCATGTTGCGAGAAGTTGTGTGATGGCTCGAAATGCGCAATGTTTTTCCCGAATTGATGCTTGGTAACAAGATTACAATCGAGTAAAAGATCCATCGTATTGTATAGCGTAGCTCTACTTACACGGTAGTTCTTATTTTTCATTTGAATGTAGAGGGACTCAATATCAAAATGATCTTGTTGATCATAGATTTCATTGAGTATGGCGAACCGCTCGGGTGTTTTTCGGTGCCCGTGTTCCTCCAAATAATTGGCAAAAATCTCTTGAACCTTGTTTTCGGTTTCAATCATATCGCGTTTGCGCAAACAGCTAACGAAGATAGCTTTTAGCTAAGATTTAGTTAATAGGATTTTAACGTTTTATCAACGTTTATCAGACCAGTGCTGGCAAAATCTTTCCGCTCACTTCTCCAAAGCCGATTCTAACTCCATTTTTCTCACAATAGCCCTTCATAACGACAGTATCGCCATCCTGAATGAATTTGCGTTCAGAACCATCAGGCATCTGTAAAGGCTTCGTTCCTTTCCATGAAAGTTCCAGCATTGATCCGTATTCAGCTTCAGTTGGGCCAGAAATAGTTCCAGTTGCTAAAAGATCTCCTGTATTAAGATTACATCCATTGACAGTGTGATGCGCAACCATTTGCGCCATATTCCAATACATGTATTTGTAGTTGGAATTACTTACGGTTTTTCCTTCTCCCTTTTCAGGAACGATAGCCACTTCAAGGTTTATATCGAAGTTTTTCTGTCCTTCAGTTTGTAAATAAGGAAGCAATTCCTTCTCTTTTTCATTGTCATCAACTCTGAAAGAATCCAACGCGTCAAGCGTTACTACCCAAGGGCTAACGTGAGACCCAAAACTTTTCCCAAGGAATGGCCCAAGCGGCACATACTCCCATTTCTGAATATCACGTGCGCTCCAATCGTTGAAAAGCACCATCCCAAAAATGTGATTTTCAGCATCGTTTGCCTTGATTTGATGTCCAAGACCGTTTCCTTGGCCAATGAAGAAACCCATCTCCAACTCAAAATCCACCAATCTAGATGCACCATAACTCGGTGCCTCGGCATCATCCGCTTTAGTCTGACCCATTGGTCTCCTTAACGGTGTACCCGAAATAACGACCGATGAAGCTCTACCGTGATACCCAACTGGCAAATGAAGCCAATTAGGAAGCAGTGCATTATCAGGATCACGGAACATGCAGCCTACATTGGTGGCGTGCTCTTTACTTGCGTAGAAATCTGTGTAATCACCAATACTCACTGGCATCAACATCATTGCCTCCTTCATCGGAATCAATGCCTTTTTTACCAGTTTTTCATCATCTCTAAGATCCGCTGTAGCGCTTTTAAGCAACTGGCTAATACGATTTCGAGTATTAGTCCAAACCTCTTTGCCTAAAGCCATAAAAGCGTTTAAACTATCCGAATTGAATGTTTCTGCCGGCAGGTTCAATCCATTGAACAGCCCGTTATGGTGAATAACGGCAAGATCAAGAATTTGCTCACCAATTGCCACACCTACTCTTGGCTCCGTGTTGCCTGTACTAAAAATTCCAAATGGAAGATTTTGAATTGGGAAGTCAGATCCTTCGGGCACATTTACCCAAGATTTCAATTTTGGGTCGTTTGCAGCAAGCATCATAAATTCGGTTAAAGGGTTTGTTCGAACGGGCGGCAAATGTAATGTCTCCAATAATGGTTGCCAACATATTTATACACCGCATTATCTTCGGCCCCGATGTCGAAATTTTTAAAAAGACTGTGGATAGTCATCCTACTCGTTACAGCGATACTTTTCGTGTCGTATAAAGCAATACAGCTCGAAACACCTGAATTAAGCCAAGCTGAATCCAACTTTCAACCGTCAATTTCCACAATCGAAAACGTGCGCTATTCCGGTGATTCTTGGTATCGGAAAAACAAAGAAAATCTGTGGGAAGCTTATATCGAAGGTGATGACTACCAAAGAGGAAAGGTTTTCGGTGTTCTTGCAGAAGAACAAATCGTGGAACAGGAGGACTATTTCATCGCTCAAATTCAGAAACTAATTCCCTCGGAGTGGTTTCTAAAGTCATTGAAATTTGGAATCTCATTCTTCAACCGAAACATGGATGACCATGTTATACCGGAATACCAGCGGGAACTGTTCGGGATCTCAAAGCATTTTGCTGATGAGTATGATTTCATCGGGCCGAAGTACGCTCGAATATTGAACTATCATGCAGCCCATGACATTGGCCACGCCTTGCAGGACCTCAGTATTGTTGGATGTTCCTCATTCGCTTTAAAGAATGATATGACCGCTGATGGTCAATTGCTGATTGCCCGAAACTTTGATTTTTACATGGGCGATGATTTCGCGAAGAATAAGCTGATACTATTCAACCGACCGACTGAAGGAATTCCATACGTAAGTGTGACTTGGGCAGGGTTTATGGGTGTGGTATCTGGGATGAACTTGGAAGGTTTGACGGTCACACTTAATGCTTCGAAATCCAGCATTCCAACCGGAGCAAAAACTCCTATTTCGCTGTTGGCTCGAGAAATTCTGCAATACGCATCCAATATCGATGAGGCAATCGTCATTGCTGAAAAGCGGGAAACTTTCGTTTCAGAATCAATTCTAATCGGATCGGCTAAAGATGGTCGAGCGGTGATTATTGAGAAGTCTCCTGAGGCGATAGACGTGTTTGACCCAAATGAGAATTTGATGATTTGCACGAATCACAATCAGAGCGAAAACTTTGAAACCGAGCAGGTCAACTTGGACAATCTCCGTGATTCAGATTCTAAGTATCGGTTTGATAGATTGGCGGAATTACTTGATAGATCGGACTCTCTGAACGTGGATTCTGCCGTTAAAATTCTTCGTGAACGAAAAGGTGTATCTGAAGTTGAATTAGGAATAGGTAATCCTAAGGCTATCAATCAGTTATTAGCGCATCATGGAATCGTTTTTCAACCAAAAGAAAAACGTTTTTGGATCTCTACCCAACCGTTTCAAATGGGTAAATTCATTTGCTATGATCTCGATGAAATCTTCGCCATGGATTCAATTCCAACAGGAAATATCACCATCGATTCATTGACGATTTCGGAAGACCCTTTTCTCGATACTAAAGGTATCTGGGACTTTATGGAATTCAAAAAATTGAAGAACGAATTGTTCGATTCCTATGCGCTCGGAAAGTCAATTCAATGGACTGACGAAAAAGAAAAACGACTTATCGAAGTGAATTCTGAAAGCTATGTAACCTACATGGCATTGGGTGACTATTACGCAACGTTGGGTGATTGCTCGAAGGCCGTCACCTTTTACCAAACGTCTTTGACCAAAGAGGTAGCATCTTTATCTGAAAGAAATAAACTTGAATCGTCAATAGAAGAATGTGATGACAGCAATTGATCGATTTAATCAGCACCTGAGTTACGTACAATTAAACTCACCTTATTACAGAAGAGTATTGCTGGAATTGGGGCTTGCTGAGTTTCAGCTTTCTAACATCTCTGACATTAAAAAGCTGCCACTTACCTCCAAAGATGACCTCGCCGCAGAGCCAGATTCCTTCCTCTCTGCTCCCATGTCTGCTGTACGAGACATTGCCACAACAAGCGGAACGCTTGGTGACCCAGTAACCGTAAACGTTACTGAATCGGACCTAGATCGTCTTGCCATAAATGAGGCAGGATCTTTTATGATTGCTGGATGCGATGCTTCGGATACGTTTCAATTGTTGACCACGATAGATAAGCGCTTCATGGCAGGGTTGGCCTACTTTCTTGGCGCACGAGAATTGGGAGCAAGAATGATTAGGTCTGGCCCAGGAGCTTTGGAATTACAATGGGACAGCATTCTACGGTATAAGCCAACCGTATTGATAGCCGTGCCGTCCTTTGTGCCCAGATTGATAGCTCACGCTAAGACAAATGGGATTGACGTCAATCAAACTTCTGTAAAGAAGATTATTGGCATCGGAGAACCTCTTCGGAATGATGATTTGACACCTAATTATTTGGCTAAAGCCATCACGGCTAAATGGAGCGTTCAATTGTTCTCCACCTATGCATCTACGGAAATGGCTACTGCATTCACCGAATGCGAACATGGCAGTGGGTCCCATATTCAATCAGACCTCGTTCATTTAGAAGTGCTAAACGATAATGATGAACACGTTGAAAATGGAGAATTGGGTGAGGTTGTTGTTACCCCGTTAGGCGTTGAAGGTTTGGCGTTACTGAGGTATAGAACCGGTGACATATGTCGGGTTTATAACTACCCTTGTAAATGCGGGCGTTCGGGCCCGAGGCTTGGGCCCATAATCGGCCGAAAGCAACAAATGCTTAAGCTGAAGGGCACAACACTTTATCCAAATGCGGTAATTGACTTTCTGACAAAAAGCATGAAAGTCGGACCTTTTATTCTTGAAGCTTCAAGCAATGAACTTGGGCTGGACGAGTTAACTGTAATTGCTGATTTACGAGAAGGTCTAGATATGGAGCAACTTTCCAATGAATTGGCAGAAAAATTGCGTGTTCGTCCTCGTATTAAAATCGAGACGGCTAATGAAATCAACAAGAAAAAGTTTAACGAGAATTCACGAAAACCAAAGATCTTTTTTGATCTTAGGCACAATTGAAAAATCACTGAGCATGAAGTTTCTGTCTTCTCTTTTTGTAGCTACCCTATTTACTCTAGGTAGTCTGAGCGCACAAAGCCTTTCTGACGTTTTCGACAACAACAAACGCTTAGTTTGGTACGGTTTGGATTTTAGCCAAGCAAAAATGATTGGTAGCGAAGGGTTTTCAGATCCATATAAAATCGTGAATTATTATTTCACAAACTGGAACGAATTAGTAAACACGGAAAGTGAGAAGTACGATTTACGTGCCGTTATGCACCGAAGAGATATGGAGTATGTTCTCAATCCAGTTAGAGAACAAAATGATAAGGTTGACTCAGGCGTTTTGGTTCAAGGGCACCTAAACAAGGTTACTGAAGACGATGTCAAAAAGGCCGTAAACTCTCTAAACCTAAAAGATGAGGCTGACGGAATTGGGATGTATATGGTAGTTGAAAATTTTGACAAACCTGCTGAAAAAGGAAATTACTGGATCGTGTTTTTCTCAATCTCAAGTAAAGACATTATCCATATGCAAAGGATTGATGGTCCTGCCAGTGGGTTCGGATTTAGAAACTATTGGGCTAGATCATTCAAAGGTGTTCTCGAAAAAATTGAGAAGCGTTGTTACCGTAAATGGAGAAAGGACTCCCAGAATTAAGTTCTACTCTTCGCCCTTCTTAATATTCAATCCCATCGTGCCCATCCAACGCTTGCGGCTGCTTTCGCGATCTGGAAGCGACACAAAATCATCTACATATGCGGATGTTGGATCAATAAAAACGGTAGTCTTTTCAAATATTGGCTTCAATTGATCAATAATCACCGGGACAAAATCCATCGGAATGTCCTTCCTATTTGCGAATGATTTTAGCATCGCATTCTGAAACGGATCTGTGGCCAAGGCGATATTCTCCAATCCATGTTCTTTAGCCAAATGGTAACCGTACCATAGGTTTTCTGTGCTGTGTTCTGCGCGCCCCTCAATTATAATATCATCGGGATCAACACCAAGTTTCTGGGCATACAAAGCCATAATTTTTGCTTCAACGTAAGGCGTGTAAACAGAACTTCCAGAGTAAATAACCTTTTCGGCTATACCCTTTTTATATAAATCCACAGACCAGAGAACTCGCATTTTCATCACCTGACTCCAGCCTGTATCGTACGGTACGCCAGGAACAATGATTGCATCGAACGGCATGTTGGGTTCAGCAATTTCATAAGCGCGATACGCACTTTGACATGCAACTTGAAACATCAGGAGTGGTCCAACCAGAAGTAGAAAGAGCGGAAATAGTAGACGTTTCATTACTGATTTAACCTGATTACCAGGCTTTTGTTGTGAGTATACTTTTGAACGTGCCCAACCAAAATTGGCTTAATCAAGTGTATTCAACCTTTCACAGATTACGGCCTTAGCATTTCAGTATGAGGAATCTCGTCTTCGAAGTATTCTTTACCTGTTGAGGCAAAACCATATTTCTCGTAGTACTTGAGTAAATAAGTTTGGGCTGACAATCGTACTGGAACTTTTCCAAATTCTTCTTCGATGTGGCCTAAGGCTTTGTTCATCAGCGTGATTCCAATGCCTTGTCCGCGCACCGATTGAGCTGTAACAACTCTTCCAACGGCCACTTCCGCATAACTAAATCCCGGCTTCACTATCCGAGCGTAAGCCACCATTTTTCCGTCTTGGTAACCCATAAGATGGAAAGAGTTAACATCCCTTCCATCTGCATCGAGGTAATGACAACTCTGTTCCACAACAAATACCTCCTGACGTAAAACCATAAACTCGTACAACTCTGAAGTTGTGAGTTCTTCAAATCGCTTCCAATTCCAAATTACTTCTCCCATATTTTGAATGCTATATCTGATACTCTATTGCTGATTGTTCCGTCACTCATTATTTCCTCCTTTACCAATTTTTGTGCGGCTTCTTGCTCAAACACCTGTTCCATGTTTCTGATTTCTCCGGCAGGTACGCCTTCTTTTAGGAATTGATCAAGTAGATCTTTGCCATTTATTTTAGAAGCCTTTGCCGACAAAAGTTTAAACAATTCTTCTCTGTTTTCCACCCGTGATTGCTCGGTGGCAAACCTCTGATCTGAAATTAATTCTAATAAATTCAATACCGAACATAAGCCTAAGAGCTGCCCTGCACTGCCTATTGCAAGTACAATCCTTGTACCATCTGCACAGGTCAGAATCTCTCCGTAAGGTGCAATATTGGGATGTAAGGATCCCATTTGTTTCGGGATATGCCCAGCCATCAACCAATTAGACGCCTGATTAGTCAATGCAGAAACGGCCGCATCAAATAATGAAACCGAAACAACACTTCCATTGCCTGTTTTTTCCTTGTGAAGCAACGCAATAAGTAAAGCCTCCTTAAGCTGATGAGCGGCCAAGACATCGATCAAAGCCACTGGCATTTTTGAAGGATCCGACCCAGGCTGACCATTCATAAACATGTAGCCAGCTTCTGCTTGCAAGACCACATCAAAGGCAGGTCTTGAACTTTCGTTACCATAACCTGAAATCTTCCCAATGATTAAATCCGGCTTTATAGCAAGAAGCATTTCTGGATCCATTTGCAATTTCACATCATCGCCAGCACGGAAGTTGCTCAAAACAATATCAGCGTCTTTCACCAGATTATGAACCTGTTGTTTTCCCTCTTCGGTTTTTAGATCAGCAAAAACGTGCTGCTTACCCCAATTTACAGAGCAGAAATAGGCGCTGTAATCCTTCTCAGAATCCTCTGAACCCAATTTCCATTTTCGCGTGATGTCCCCTCCTAATCTAGGATTCTCGATTTTAATAACCTCGGCACCCAACTCAGCGAAAAACATTCCAACGGTTGGTCCGGCCAAGACTGTGGCCAGCTCAATTACTCTTAATCCTTTGAAGGTCTCATTCATGTGGCCTCCCTTTTGGGCCTTCAGAACTTTTAATCTCAAATTCTGCCTCAATCATTTCCTCCATGAATTCAGGAGAAATTTCAGATTCAAACTGGGGCTCCAAATCGGGCTGACCGGCATTTACCCATGCAGTGTACCACATGGAACCAACCGTATAAATGGCCGCGCGCATCCTTCTCTCTACCTGCCCTCCTAGGCGCATGTGATATTCCTTCGAATATTCTTGAGAGTAAACTTTCATTAGCGTTTGACCGCGATGCTCCATGGCATACTTGCGGTCAGGTGCCCACTCCGCATTCATATCTGCTTCAAAGGTTAATACTGAATCTAATCCGGCATGACTTGCCTCAACCACTTCCCAAGCCTTATCCAACGGGTTCTCAATGTATTCGGCTCGTCCTACTAGAAAGTCGTAATTCTCGGAATAAAGCTCAGGCAATCTACTCTCCCAAAAACCATGAATACCCCTCTGGTTGGTCATGTGCCCGTTGTAATTCTCCGTGGTGTGTAATGGAACATGTGCATCGCCAATGTAATGGCCTAAATCTGCAGAGTATCTGAGGATTCGGTCAACATCTCCTTCTTGAAACGCTCGAGTTAATCGGTACATTACCTTATCAATCCACCAAGGAACAACACCATATTCTAGGAGTGAATCCTCGGTGAATTTTGCCACAGCGTCCTTCCATTTCCTTGGCATAACCTTAAATGGTTCATCCTTTGAGAAATGATCGATGTCGATGAAATGATGAGGTGCTTCACCCTTCACAGCGTATCGCCTCTTATCAGGATCGACAGCATGTTCCGTTACGAATTCTATATGACGTTTGTAAAACCCAATCATCTCCGGAGGAAGTGTAAACACTGCCATCCGGTTGATTTTCTGATGTGCGTAAAAGCCCCAAGAGTGTAGGATTCCGTCATTAACGGTCAGCACAAGAATGGCAACCAACAGCACACGAAGTATAACGAATCTACGTTTCATGCCGTGAAGATATTCAGATCAACGGGAGAATTGGCAATATCAATTTGCCTTAACAATCTTGCCATCATTCAGAATCGGAACGACATCGCAAATATCCACTTGAAGGCAGTAAGCCACGTCCTTCTCAAGGTTTAGATGTGCTAATCTTTTTCGGTGAGAACAGGTTCTCAAGAATCGCAATAGATCCCTTCTGGCTGTTCGATAAACCAGTCGAGCTGCATTTGCAGAGTCGCAATCAGATTCAAATTGTCCGCTGCTGAGGAGTGCATCAGTCAATGCTCCAGCATACAAGGAATCTTCCATGTTGAAACGATTTTTCCAACCTGCACAAAGGATGACGACATCCTTCTTATTATTCAATATCCAATTGGAAACAGCCGTAAGGTTCAAGAAAGACCCAATTAAAACGGCTTCGCTTGTTTCGTTGGCAATGTTGATAGCTCTAGTTCCATTGGTTGTTGTCAACGCAATGTCCTTTCCCTTGAAATCATCATTCATGTAGCTGAATGGACTATTTCCAAAATCAAACCCTTTAACGATCATTCCGTCACGTTCACCTCCAGCCAGCATTCCAGCGTTCTTTAGACGTTTCGCTTCTAGAACCGATGATACAGGAACCATGGAAGAAGCTCCATGATCCAATGCCGTTACAATGGCGGAAGTAGCTCTAAAAATATCGGCCACCACCACGATTCCATTCGGATCCGCAAAGTGCTGGAAAAGGGTTGGCGAATAGCAAACTTCTACTTTATTCAAATCAGCTCGTTTTATAAAATGGAGGTCTTGCGACTACCGCTTTAATGTGTTTTCCTCGGATTTCGATAAAGATTTCGGTGCCTGATTTATGAAGACCATTCTTCACGTACCCCATGCCAACAGCCTTATTTATGCTTGGCCCCATGGTTCCAGAAGTCACAACTCCGATCTCATTTCCATCCCCATCTACGATTGGGTAATCCTGACGAGGAATACCACGATCAATTAATTCAAAGCCAACCAATCTTCTAGAAAGGCCTTCTTCCTTTTGTTTTAGCAATGCTTCAGAATTAACGAATGGATGGTTGAATTTGGTTACCCAGCCCAACCCAGCTTCAAGTGGCGAAGTGGTATCATTTATGTCGTTTCCGTATAAGCAGAAACCCATCTCTAATCGAAGTGTGTCTCTTGCAGCCAAACCGGCTGGTTTGATGTTAAACTCTTCGCCAGCTTCAATAATTGCATTCCAGATTCCCTCGGCATGTTGGTTTGCAAAGTAAATTTCAAATCCTCCAGAACCTGTGTAGCCAGTTGTGCTGATCAAAACATCATCGATTCCAGCAAACTTGCCTTTCTGAAAGTGGTAATAAACCATTCCTTCCAGGTCCAACTCTGTCAGTTTAGTTAAAACCGCGGTTGCATTGGGTCCCTGAACTGCTAATAGTGTAGTGTCATCAGAGATGTTTTCCAACTCTACATCATCAGTTTTGTATTTGGAAATATGAGCCCAATCCTTGTCGATGTTGCTGGCATTTACAACCAACAAATATTCATCGTCAGAAACTCTGTAAACAAGAAGGTCGTCCACAATGCCGCCAGTCTCATTTGGCATACATGAATACTGAACCCGGCCGTCATACAATTGCTCAACATCATTTGAACTCACTTTCTGAACCAAAGCCTTCGCTCCTGCTCCACGCACCATAAATTCTCCCATATGGGAAACATCAAATACGCCTACGGACTCCCGTACTGCAATGTGTTCAGCCTTTAATCCTTCATACTGAAGTGGCATATCATATCCCGCGAACGGCACCATTTTGGCGCCCAATTCTACGTGTGTACTATATAAGGATGTGTTTTTCATGTCTTAATCAAGATCGAACAAATGTAGAAATTCAGGTGTGTTGGATTTAACAGAATAATTGGTCTCTATTTTCTTTCTAGCCAACTCGGAAAACTGCTGTAACAATTGTGGTTTTTCAAGAATAGATCGGAGTATTTTCCTCCATTCTTCTTTGGTTTCGCAAACGAACCCGTTGACTTCATGATCTACGATTTTCGTATTCACACCAACCGGTGAAACAATTGCTGGTATTCCAAGAGCCATGTATTGCAAGGCTTTGAAGCCACATTTACCCTGCGACCATTGATCTTGAACAAGCGGCATAACGCCAACATGCATTTTCAATAGGTCATCAATCTCAGTCTCCTTGCTCCATTTCACAAACCGCAAACTTTTCAAATTGAATTCGGGTTCTCGATCAGCAATCACCATAAATTCGAAATCAAACTCTTGTTCCAATTCTTGTAGAATTTCAACAATAGATTCTAAATATGGAATAGTGCTATGTGTTCCCGTCCAGCCGATAACAACCTTGTTCAGGTCACTAAAATCTCGCACCTTATTATGATGATTTAGAGTATCGATAGTTGTTGGGTTTACAACTACGGTACTATTGAATTTTGAAGCTTGTTCTGCCAGATAACGATTACCGCAACTCACCTTGTGCGCCCATTTCATGGCATTATTCGCATTTGCATACCGTTTTACATAGTACATCAATGGGTTACCAGTGCTGAGGTTTTTAAGCCAGATAGCATCATCAAAATCGAAGATCATTTTCTTTCCAGCAATCTTGGTAATAATCCATTCGAATACGGGTAACCCAAGAGGTTCTGCTTCACGATGGACGAATACAAAATCATATCGGCCTAACCGAAACATGATGTACATTCTGCGAACAAAACCGGTGAAAACATTCCACAACTTACCAATCAAGTTCCCTGTGGAATAGATGGTCTTAAAGGCATTGTGATCTAAAAACGGTTGGACATCATATTCAATTCCAGCCTGATCAAGGATACCGAAGTACTGCTCAAACCTAAATCGCTGACTGGCCGCGATACCCAATGGGTAAGGCACTAAAAACAAAATTTTGGTGGTTTTTTGAGACATGCGGCCGTGGCCAAAAATACCCATTGCGCTTAGTGTTGCAAGGCCAGATAATGCAATTCAATCGTTGAGATCATTACGTTAATTTTGAGCCACCTATGATCAACAGCCTTCGCTCCAATACTCCACGGTGGATGATCCTCATCATTGACCTGCTTATTAGCGTTGTCTCTATTTTGACAGCTTATCAACTGCGGTTCAATTTTGACATTCCCGCAACCGATATTGACGGGCTTATTATTGCGATTCCTATAGTAGTTCTTCTGCGGGGCATTTCCTTTTTATGGGGAAGGGTTTACGCAGGAATCGTACGCTACACAGGCGCCAAAGACACGGAACGAATCTTCATCGTAATCTCAATTGGAACTGTTGTATTGTTTATTACCAACGGAATCAGCTACTTGATTACCGAGAAATTTCTAATTCCAACCTCTATTCTAATCATCGATTGGTTGGTATCAATTTTCGTAATGGTTGGATCACGATTAATGGTCAAGTTCATTCATTTTGAAGTGACACGCGGCACCATTGACAAGAGTAGAATTGTCATTTTCGGGGCAGGAGAATCAGGCCATATCGCACAAAGAACATTAAGGCGGGATGCAGGAACGAGATTCACCGTTGTTGCATTTGTTGACGATGCACCAAAGGAAACCAATCTTAGAATTGACGGCACTTGGGTAAAGGCTGGTGACAAATTAGAACAGATTCTAGTTGAGGACTTGGTTGATCAGCTGATTATCTCACCACAGAACATGCCCTCAGATCGAAAACGTGAGGTTATTGAACTCTGCTTGAAACATAACGTGATGGTTCGAGCAGTTCCGCCTGTATCGAGCTGGGCAGAAGGTGAATTGAGCTTCAAACAACTTCGACAAGTAAGAATTGAAGATCTTCTTGAACGTAATCCAATCAAACTGGATCGAGACAACATAGCAGGTACCATTAAAGGCAAATTGGTAATGGTCTCCGGTGCAGCTGGGTCAATTGGCAGCGAATTGGTTCGACAGATTTGTGGCTATTCCCCCAAGAAAATACTTCTCGTAGATCAGGCTGAATCGCCTTTATACGAACTAGACATTGAAATCAAGAAACGGTTTCCTGATGTAGACATCGAACCTGTATTAGTGAACATTCGCAATCCAAAGCGAGCCAGAAAGATTTTTGAAATGTTTGATGTGGACACCGTTTTTCATGCTGCAGCATACAAACATGTTCCAATGATGGAGCACAATCCGGCAGAGGCTGTTCTAACCAATATTCGGGGTACAAAGAATTTGGCCGATCTATCAAATGAATTTAGTGTTGGACGTTTTGTAATGGTCAGTACCGATAAAGCTGTAAACCCTACTAACGTGATGGGAGCCAGTAAGCGGGCTGCTGAAATATATTGCCAGGCGCTTGATGAAACAAGTAAAACCAGATTTGTCACTACTCGGTTCGGAAACGTTCTAGGGTCCAACGGATCGGTGATTCCACTCTTCAGGCGACAAATAGAACAAGGTGGACCGTTGACTGTAACACACGAAGAAGTGACTCGGTATTTCATGACAATTCCTGAAGCAGCCCAATTGGTATTGGAGGCTGGAGCAATGGGAAATGGTGGCGAGATCTACATTTTCGATATGGGTAAACCAGTAAAGATTATTGATTTAGCTCGAAAGATGTTGCGCTTACATGGTTTGGAACCAGACAAAGACATCGCTATTAAAATCACTGGTTTGCGACCGGGCGAAAAGCTTTATGAAGAACTCTTAAACACAAAAGAGAACACGGTCCCCACGCACAATCCACAGATTATGGTGGCAAAGGTTTCGGAATACTCCTTTGATGAGGTGACGATGAAAATAGATGGACTGATTGACACCGTCTCTTCCAACAACAACATGGAATTGGTGGGAAAATTAAAGGAGATGATTCCTGAGTATGTCAGCAACAACTCAGAATTTGAAAGTCTGGATAAGAAATTACCCTAAGTAATTTTACCACAACCGGCATCTTTGGCAATTCTATTTTTATCGCTCTATGCAAAATCAAATTCTAGATCTCTTTGGAATTCTGAGGTCAGAATACGTTCATGCTCATGGTCGTGCTAGTACCGATTTATTAATTCAAAAACTGGATTGCAATCCATCCGAACGCATACTTGAAATAGGTGTAGGAACCGGTACAACGATGGCTCTTTTGGCTTCCAATTACCGAAGGACAAACTTTTACGGGACTGACCTTTCATCGTTGATGTTGACTACAGCACAAAAAAGAATTAGCTTTTGTGGCCTGTCATCAAATACTCAATTGCATTTGCAAAAAAATGAATCTTGCGTTTCGTTTGAGAATGACTTTTTTGAAAAAGTTTATGTGGAATCGGTTCTTGGAATTCAGGAAGGGGATGAATTGAAACATTGGCTTGTAGAGCTATTCCGTATTCTTAAACCAGGAGGAAAGTTGATTATGAACGAGACCATTTGGCTCGAATCGACTTCAAAAGAAACAGCGAACAAGGTAAATAAAAAGTGCAAGGCTGCATTTGGAATCATCCAAAGCAATATCGATTGTTTACATGTTGACAACTGGAAATCAGTGCTATCTAAGCTTGGTTTCACCGACATTGAAGCAATCAATCTTGACGGTTCGGAGGTTGAGAACCGTGTCACCTTTCCGATATATTCCGGACTTCGTTCAAAATTATTTTCTGGAATTGGAAAATTGAAAATTTGGCTCAATCCCACTGTTAATAGGCAGTGGCGCCATCAATCAAATCGAATGACCACAATTATGTCAGATAGACCAAAATTGATGAACGGCTTTTTAATCAGTTGTAAAAAAGGTTGATTAGAGTTTCAGTCTGATCATTACTAAATTCTTTTACTTCTTAAAAGCAGATATTGCTTCTCGTGTAAAGTCAGATAGAACAAGCCGACCGCTCATTTCTGCCCGTTCTGCTAAAAGCTCGTCCCAATTCTCTGTGCCTTCCCAAAATACTTTCTTAAGCATGGCCATGGCTTCTGGATTGCTTTTGCATAATTGACTAACCAATTTTTCAATTTCAGCATCCATGCCTTCAATGGAATCAAATATCTCGGTATAAAGTCCTTTAGATCTTGCCCACCCTGCGGTTTTCCAAGATGTAGCATCAATGGTCATATTGGTAAATGCCGACTTTCCGACTTTACGTTCTACTGCCGGGCCAACCACAAATGGACCAATTCCAACTGCCAATTCACTCAACTTAACCGATGCAAATGTTGTGGCGAAAGTGTGATCAGCTGCACACGCCAAGCCAACTCCTCCACCAACTGCTTTTCCTTGAACGCGGCACAGCACAAACTTTGGCGCTTTTCGAATGGCGTTGATTACACCTGCAAATCCGGAAAAGAATTCTTTGCCTGTTTCTATATCATTAATTGAAATCAATTCATCGAATGATGCTCCTGCACAGAAGGCTCTTTCTCCAGCACTTCGAAGAACAATCACCTTAACTGCTTCATTCTTTCCTGCTTCTTCTATTGTGTTGGCTAACTGTCGCAACACCTTTCCTGGTAACGAATTACTTAGCGGATGAAAGAATTCAATAGAGGCCACTCCCCTATCATCAACACTAATTTCTACTCCTCCTTGTGCAATTGCTTCTGCGCTCATTTATTGAAATTTTCAGTTGGCAAATCTAATCCGTTTGTGAATTCATTTATTTTTCAATGCTAATTCAACATGAGATAAATGATGAAATGATGATTACAATGCCAAGCGTAAATACCAATGTTCTCAGCAATCGAGAACCTTTGACCATGTTCTGGATGAATGAACTCCCTTTCCATATCCTCTGCCGAAAGGCTATTCAAAAGATTCACCCATTTATTATGAACGGCATTAATCAATTGCAGCGAATAAGAAATATCATCATCCTTTCCATCAACCAATTCTGCCCAGCGACCTTCATAGTATGGTCGTATTTCTGGGTCATCTTCGGTCAACGTTAATTTGAACCGTATGATGCTATTCATATGGCTATCGGCACAATGATGAACTACTTGTTTAATACTCCAACCATCAGGTCGATATGTCAGATTTAATTGATCAACGCTAAGGTTTTTGGTGAAATTTCTTAATCTCTGAGGGAACACTTCAATGTCTTTTATCCGCGAGAAAACCTGATCCTCCGTTATGAAGTCAGGCTTTTGAAACTAGCCAATTGGAAATCTTAGTTCTTCCATATAATTTCAAATTTCGATAATTTTTGATTGAAGCGAATACTATATCTTGGTAACTATGAAACCTGCAGCAAACGAATTCGGAGAATACTACAAGCATTACATCGGACTGGTTCAAGAAGATGATGTGTTGCTCGCATTATTACGATCAAAGGGAGAATCCACTGCTTTTTGGGATTCAATTTCTGAGGCAAAAAGTAGTCATCAATACGATGAAGGAAAGTGGAGCATCAAGCAATTACTTGTTCACACGATTGACACAGAACGCATTTTCTGTTATCGGGCGCTAAGCTTTGCTCGGGGAGAAAAACAATCGTTGATTGGTTATGATCATGATCAATATGCGTTGAACTCTATGCCTGAGGATCGATCTTTTAACGACATTCGAAATGATCATCGAATCGTTCGTGAATCATCACTTGCTCTTTTCCGAAGTTTTAATTCTGAGCAACTAAGTGTGATTGGAAAAGCAAACGAACTCGATCTTTCTGTTCGAGCCATCGGCTTCATTTTAGTTGGCCACGAAATGCACCACATTAATGTGGTAAGGGAGAAGTACCTATAGGTTATTGCTTCCTGTCTTTCTGAATACTTTTAAGCTTTAGAATATCCGTGATGTGCGTAAACACAACAATCGGAACTACCGTTGCAGGCAATAAAACGAACGGAACATACATCATAGCTCGATTTGGCTGATCAAAAGCAAACTGCTGAAATGGAAGTTCTGTAGACAAGACTCCATTCACCAAAATGAATAGAACAAGGCCAAGACTGACGGCATTCCAAGCAATCATTCCTTTTGTACCAATCCAATTCTTCAGAAACAAGAATCCAATAACTGGTGCTGTTATTCCAGCCAGAATATCAAAATTCCTTCCTTCGAACGTCATAAGTTCTGGAACCATACCGTGGGAAAACAATAGAAACAGGCAAATCTCAACTGGTATTCTAACCGTGTGCAGAAACGTGCTTACTCGAAAATCCCGATTGGAAATAATACTTGCCCGTTGCTTGGGTAAAACTGAGTAAATGATGGCAAGTGTTGCTGGCAACAACACAAAAGTAAATCTTGGTGGCAAGGCTTCTGTATTTATAAAGAAGCCAGTATATGCCAAGGAACAATGAAGAACAGACCAAGCAATAATTGCCAAAGTTGCTTTCAAGTTTTTGCCATTTGAAAAATAGAACATCACGATTGTATAAATCGCGACCGCAAGAAAAACCCAGTTGATGTATGATGGTAGATTTGGTATCATTTCTCAGAATTTAGTATCGATGAAATTTTATTTAAGATGACTTCTGTCGCCTCTGTCGGAATTTCGAATGGAAACATGTGTCCCCCATTTACGGTGGCCACCTTCATTTTATGCTGCCTTGCCACTCGGTTTACGAATGGCCTGTATGCTACATCGGTTTTCGCACCACGAATGATAAACCCTGGAATTTTTAGAGTCGTTTTAGCTAACAGGTCAACATCCGTAGGAATACTTTTGAATACTTCGACTTCAGTTGTGACAGAATATTGAAGATGAAACGAATCGCTTCGTTCAGTCAATCCATGTTCAACATAAAGGTTGAGCGACTCCTGCGAAAAATTCTTGAAGAGTGCTTTACTTTCAAAATAAGTCAAAGCCTCCACTCTGCTTGGCCAATTTCGTCTTCTTCCTTCGGTTTTATCAGCAGGAGTAATCGCACCAATCTTTCCGATTCTTTTCAAGAAGTTAGTAATGAGGGTTGGAAAAAAACCAACCATTAACACAGGGTCCATCAGGATAATTCCTTTGAAAAGGTCTGGCCGTTTGACAGCAGCTTTCAAGGTAATTGTTCCGCCAAAAGAGTGACCTAGTCCGATTACTTTTTCATCAGCATTCGTTTCAATGAAATCAATGATCTCATCCACCGATGTATTCCAATCATCTTTAATTGGGAAACGTGAATCATGCGCGAGCATGGGTTTTCCGATTACATCAAAATGGTTTGTTAACCCCGAAATCAATTCACCGTAGCATGCCATTGGAAACCCATTGGCATGAGCAATGTGAATGATAGGCTTTCCCATTCCTAATTTTTGAAATTCGGAAAAAGCAGTGGTACCCGCTCGCAGTAATTCTCCCAACCATCTCTACTTGCCGCCATACGCCTTTCTTTCATTGGTATTGAAGCGAACTTAAACATCAACATCATGGCAATTGCACCTGCAAATATGATTAGCGGTGCACCATGAGAAACCCCAAGAAATGCCATTCCTAGCCAAAACATGATTTCACCCAAATAATTCGGATAACGGCAAACTCCCCACAGTCCGCTTTGCAGGATTTCTCCTTTGTTTGGGTTCGTTCTTCTTCTAAATCTGGCCAATTCGTTATCTGCAAAGAATTGTAATCCAATTCCTGTGAGTGAAATCGCTGCGCCCAATAATAAGAGTCCGATGTTTACCAAGCTTCCGTTAACGACATAGAACAATGGCCACATTCCAGCAAAAACCATCAATGTTGGAAAGAGGTGAATTCCCGAAAAATTAACCAGCGGATACCACTTTCCGGTTTGCCTAGCCAAGTTGATATAACGCCAATCCTCATGAGTGAAATCCGTCCAGCTCCTTACCCAATTGAGTGTCAATCTCCATGACCAAAGGCTAACAATTGCAAATGTTAGCCAGGTCCATAAAGCTAATTGACCATCATTTAAATAGATCCAACCTAACACAAAATAGAACGGAATCAGACTCCAATATGCATCATAAACCGAGCTATTTTTCTTGATTATTGAAAAGGCAAAGCAGACAACAGTCATGGCCAAATCTGATACTAGAAATCTTAATACATCGGTTAAATCTGGTAGCATCATCCAAGCTCCCACACCTGTAATTGCAATTACTAGGTAAATCAAAATAATCTGAATTAATGCCTTTGGATCAGTTTTCATTTATCGTTCATTCTCAGCAAAACTTTGCCTTGGTTATCGGCTCAATATCGGGATTCCGTAAGATTTAGGAATGAATTTCTATCCGGTTTTTGAATACCAGCTTCATGAGAACTAATCAACCAAGTGAAAAGGCTTTCGTCTTCAGAAAATACAACCCTGTTATAAGGGTTACAATGAAATTCAGGTCAGAACAGACTAAGCAATTATATGCGATAGGACAACGATCATTCCGTTGTTCTGTTCGCCTTGCAATTGCTTTGAAAAAGACTTTAGGTTCACATAAGAACCATTCGGTTTTCTATATCGAATAGATACCTCCGAAACATCTGAATTTAATGTTACAGATGCGTGAGATTTTAAAACTTCTTTAACATCATCTGGATGAAAATACGAGTAGGCCGATTCACCTTCTATACCTTTCAAGAAATAGCCCGTTATGCTTTGAAAAGAATCAGAAACATCCTGATAGGCACCTTCTTTCGTATGTAAACTGACAAAAGCACTTTCATTTGAACATTCTACCAAAAGCTTCCTAGCATCATTAAGTGTCTCACATGCCCATATCGCTTCCTTTCCCGTTTCCTCGCTCATGAATGAGTTAACGTAATCAAATCAGATCAGTTTCATTTTTCATCAAATTATGCTTCCCGATAAAACTTGAGTGACTAGAAGAACACTTGAGTTGATGAATTTAAATTTTTGAAGCGCTGTTCAATCACAAAAACACCACTGTTGTTTTTGCCATGAGAGAAGGCTAATCCACAACTTCTGTCATTGTGATAATTGTGCCATTCCCATCATTCGGTGGGAGTTGCTTGGAATACGTTCTTAAAGAAGTGAATGAACCATCATTTTCACGAAGGCGATAGTTCACTACCGATACCTCAGGCTTGAGCGTAATACTTGCATGAGATTTCAAAATATCCTTTAGGTCGTCACCGTGAAAGAAGTAATAGGCTGATTCACCGATTAGCTGTTCTAAATTGTAACCTGTATGTTTCAAATAATGCGCACATGCGTTTTCAAATGCACCACGAGCATTATGAACTGTTATAAACTGCGATGAGTTCGAATGTTCTTCAAATACTCGTTCAACTTCATCCTGAGTATTGCAATCGTTCAGAATTTGCTGTGCATTGCCTTGCTCAATAAACCGCTTTAAGCGATTTAATTATTCAGGTTTCAACTTCCGTATTCCATTTCAACATTAGCAATGCGAACACGATAATCGCTGTACCACTTTTCCTTTCCTAATTTCTTGGCGCCCAAGTGTTTCTGGTATTTAGACCATTCTCTAATAGTCTCCATATCCTGGAAGTAAAGTCCCGTGGCACCAAAGCCATTTTCTCCTCGGTTCGACTCCGAACCAATAAATCCATCAAGCTTTTGAACGTCCTCCCACAACTCATCATTTAATTCGGAATAACCTTCTTCTACATCTGTTCTAATTGAAGGAAAAACTACGGTGTTGTATGGCGGTTTAGGGGTTTTTACAATCATTTGAAAAAGTTTTGTTGGCCTTTAAAATTAACGCTCCAAGCCATATACAAACATGTCCATTTCGTAGTAGTGGATTTCGAAGAGCAGCTTCATTCCGTTTTTCTTCGCCACTTGAATTGAAGCTTCATTCTCCTTGTCAATCATTGATATAAAGCGATTGGAAACCTTATTCTCAAACCCAAAGTTCTTCATTTGAACGGCCATTTCGGTGCCATAACCCTTTCCCCAGCAACTTGGTTTTATGGAATAACCAATCTCGTATTCCCGAAACTTGCTTACATCGTCTCGAGGTAATATTCCAACTTGACCAATTATCTTCCCTGTCGATTTCTCAGATACTGCGAGCATTCCGTAATCGCCAACTTCGTACCGTTTCAATTGCTTTTCTATCCAGAAACTGGCCATCTCATCAATGGTTCCCTTGTTTTGCATGCCTACGAAATGGAGCATACTATTATCAACAAAGAATTCTTTCCAATCCTCCACATCTTCCTTGGTCAACTTGCGATAAACCAAACGTTTCGACTCTTGATCAAAATATCCTTCTACCATTTTCATTCTTCCAAATAAACCTCGCTTATCGATTTTGCAGTGACGCACTCATGAGGTTTAAACCCTAGTGAACCAGCCACCATTACGGCTACATCTTCGTTTTTTACAACCACTTCTATTTCATGATTGTGTTTTATGTTGGACCCCATTATCAGAAATGGAATGATCATTCCTTCTGGAGTTCCTGAACCATGGCCCTTTCCTTTTCCACCATGATCCGCAATTACGATTAACGTGGTATTTCTGAACCCATCTTCCTTTTCAATAGCGCGAATTACTTTACCCAAAAGATTATCGGCCTTCTTAACAGCTTTCAGGTATTCATTTGATTCGTGGCCATGCGCATGGCCGGCATAATCACAATTATCAATATGAATGAAGGTTAAATCAGAATTGAAATTTCGATAGTAATTGATTGCACTTCTAACATTTGGGCCAGGGCTGATTGCCCACCAAAGATTCCGATTGAGCCTATCGCCTTTCAACAATCGGCCAAACGCACCCCATTGTCTAAAAACGCCCATTCTTGCCTTCGGCTTGAATCGCCTGAGCATGGTAAAAATGGTTGGAAAGGATTCCAGCTCCGTTTCACAACTTGGGTTATTGATATAGCAGTTCTTGTCAAACCCATTTTGAAGAACACGATGAACGTCCGGTGTTGTTCCTGTCAGAATCGACTTCCAGTTCGGGCTGCTTGACAATGGGTCATTGGCCTGGGCTTTTAACGTCCATGATCCGTGGGCTTTCATATAGTCGAAGTTGGGCGTTTCAACCTCATCAAATCGGTAGACGTTCAATCCATCAACTCCAAATACGATTACACGCGGCTTTGACTCTTGCGCTGTGAGCGAAGACAAAAAAGTCAGCATACTTGTTAGCACTATTACAAAGCGAATCATTGTCCGAGCATCATAGCCGCCACCTCTGAATCCTTCTTAACCCAAACGGCTGGAGTCCCGATAGGCGCCTCGACCGTTACCCACTGACGGCCCTTGTATTTCTTCTTGCTAAAAAGGTGAATCCAATCTCCTGCTGGCAGGTAAGCCGTGACTCCTAACTGGCCCTGTTCAGTTACGGGAGCAACAATCATATGTCGCCCAACGAAGAATTGATATTCCGTATTCAAACACTCCATATCGAATGGAAACTCAACCCAGGGATGACGGATAATCGGAATTCCGACTTCGTTTGCCTTCTTAATCCACCGTTGGAAGTAAGGTTGAAGTTGCTTGTGGATCTGACCAAATCGTGCAAAGAATTCTTGTGTGGAACTATCCGAATAGAACTGAACCATTTCCTCAGGTAGTAACCCCTCGTGTGTTCTAAAGAAGGGTGTGAACGCTTCAAATTCAATCCATCTAAAGAGTGCTTCCTTGTCTCTTAGGTAGTTTTTGAAGAAGGGGAATTTAAATCCTGTATATCCACCTATATCACTATGATTCAGAAACATACCAGATATACTTGAACTGATCATTGCATTAACTGCAGATGGCAATCCATCAGCTTTTGAAAAGTCAACCAGTTGGTCACCCGCCCAAAACACCGGTGAATATTTAGAAGAACCCGTCCAGCCTGATCGACTAAAAAAGATGACTTCTCCTTCCTTGCCAGCTTCTTGAATGGCTTCACGATTTAGTCTCGCCCAATCAGCTGCAAATCGATTGTGATAATCCTTGGAATCCTGACCACTGTAAAGAATTGCATCGAAAGGAAGCCACTCTGCAAAATCGGCCATCCAACCCGTAAGGCCATTCCCGATCATGTTGGTTTTGATAATCTCCTTTATCCAAGCCTGAGTCTCCGGCTTGCTTAGGTCTAGGATATAACCATCAAATCCTCCGAATGGAATGAGATATGGCTCCTTATTGAATTTGCGTACCACCAATTCCTTCTGCAAAGCGTCTTTACACATCTCCGTTCCTTCCAACAGAAACGGGTTGATATAGCCCAAGACCTTGATTCCAGTCTCATTCAAGCTATCGGTGTAGTGCTTGAAATTGGGATAGACTGTTTCATCCGGTTTCCACTCCCAATGCAATCGGCTACCAATCTTAGTATCCTTCTTCCCTACCCAATCCTGAATCCAAATGGCTGAGACTGGGTTTCCAAAAGCTTGGGTCTCTTTGAGAATTCTATTCACTCTTGATTTCCCACCTTGAAGCCCGAGCCAAGTTCCGTACGTCCATTCTGGCACTAAGCCTTGACGCCCCAAATAGTTTGAGGTGTGACTAATCAAGGCTTTCGGAGACTCCGCTTTCCAAACTCTTAGTTTGAGCGTATCATCATGAACCTTAAATCCAATTCGGCCTTCTTCAGAAAGATCAATCTCCGAATAGCAATCGTTCTCAATTAGATATGCATATCCAAAACTCGAAATCACCAATGGTATTGGGCAATACGTACTCCATTCATGACCGTCCGCACCAACAATCCCAGCCAATCTACTTGCGGCATCATTAGAGCGACCAATCCCATTTTCTTCTACCAGAAATGGAATCTTCTTTCCAGTTAATTCAACATGTGAGAATTGCTCACCTCCTCCAAAAAAGTGGGACCCTGAATCGCAAGGCACGCTAAAAAAGGTAGTGGTAATCGGCTCAACGGACTCATCCATCGTCACCTCAATAATTTCCGACACAGCATCGGTTCTATAATTGATACTTGCCTTAACCATACTTCTTCTGCCAGAAAGACGAACGGAAACTGTCCTGCTATCGGTACTAACCGATTTTCCTATTTCTCCATCGTAGCCAAAGAAGTTGACCACCTTTTCCTTCACTTCATAGGAACCTAACTTGCCTCCGTACTCAATCTTGGAATGGGTCATATGGATGCCCAAATCCTGCATGAACGGTCGCTGAGCAGCTGGCATTGATAAATCCTGTGCAAAAACACATTGGGTGATAAACCAGAAACAAAGCAAGAGTGTCAACCTCATATCCGTAACAAATCGTCTAGAATTGTGTGATTCAATTTACCGTCTAAAAAGGACATCTTTCCCTTCTCCATAAACTCGTGATAAATCGCGTTGTAACCTAAAGTTGGTCCTGCTTGTTGAATTCTTATTCCACTGATCACCATATCTAGACCAAAAGCCTGCCCCATACTCGTGCCATCAAATGCCGTAACGTAGAACTCCGACTTTTCTGATTGTGCGGTTGCTTCATCCAAACCATCAATCAATGCGAAAGCCACTCCGGCCAGCCAACCTTGCACTCTTGGGCTTCCAATAATTGGCTTTGGACTAGGTATCTGCTTCACTTTCCGAAGCAGTACATTTAATTGGGTTCCAAGTTCTTTTGCTTTCATGGCTGACAATGATAATGAAGTGCGGCTAACTATTAATTTCACACCCTCAATTGACACAGAATGATTCGATCTACCATGCTTTCCATTGCTTTGCTGATTCCATTTTTTGGAGGAGCTCAAGATTACACCTCCTATTTTACTGGAAACGCGAATGATATCGCAGTAGTTCCATTTGGAGGAACCTGCTTAATGGGAGGCGCTTCGGAGCACGATGAGGCTATGAAATGGTTTTTGCAGCAGGCCAACGGAGGAGACATTCTTGTACTGCGGGCCAGTGGGTCTGATGGCTACAATGATTACTTGTACAGTGATCTTGGGGTAACCGTGAATTCTGTAGAGACCATTGTTTTCAATAATAGCAATGCGAGCAATTCAGCGTACGTACAAGATAAAGTTGCCAAAGCCGAAGCCATTTGGATGGCCGGTGGTAATCAATGGAACTATGTTTCCTATTGGCGGAACACCCCAATTGATAGCCTAATTAATATTGGACTCACTGAAAGAAACATCGTGATTGGTGGCACGAGCGCAGGAATGGCAGTACAGGGTGGATTGTACTTTTCTGCTGAGAATGGAACGGTCACATCAGCGGCTGCATTGGCTAATCCATACAACATTGATATGACGGTGGATTCGACTGATTTTCTGCACAATGATTATTTGCAAGACGTGATTACCGATACCCATTATGATGACCCCGACAGAAAAGGAAGACATGTGGCGTTCCTGGCCCGAGCAGTTGTGGACTACGGAGTGTCCGCCAAAGGAATCGCCTGTGATGAATACACAGCTGTTTGCATTGATCAAGCTGGATTGGCCACAGTTTATGGGGAATACCCAGAATACGATGAGACCATCTACTTCCTTCAAGTCAACTGCGAGGTAGCTGATAATGTGCCAGAGACTTGTGTATCCGGCAGCTCATTGACATGGAACCATGCTGGCCAGGCAGTGAAAGTCTATGTGGTTAAAGGCACAGAATTCGGAGCCAACACTTTTAGTCTTGCTGATTGGGAAACAGGTTCTGGCGGAGTTTGGGAAAACTGGTCGGTTAACAACGGTGTATTGAGTGAAGTAGCAGGAGACCCGATAAATTGCAGTTCTCTTGGGATAAAGGATCAATCAGACTCGCAAATCAGTCTAACACAAAACGCTCAGCAGCTTCGCATAGAACTCAATACACAGAAGCAAATTCGACTTGTTCAGATGATGGATGCAACTGGCCGTGTAGTTGTCTCAGACGTTACAAGTTCATCGACCAGTCTTATCGACTTAAACGGTATTCCAAAAGGCATCTATGTGATTCTAATCGAAACAGGAACCCAACGATTTTCCAAGAAATGGATGAGGCAATAGAAAATTGCCCCGTCCATCATTAGTTCATCTTCACACCTAAGTGATGAAATACGAATGTCCAGATATCAGCATTCTCTTCAATCTGCTTGGTGATTGGCTTCCCAGCACCATGACCAGCATTGATCTCAATACGAATTAACACTGGTAGGTCTCCATTGTGGTTGGCCTGTAACTCCGAAATGAACTTGAAGCTGTGCGCTGGAACTACTCGATCATCATGATCAGCAGTTGTAACCATTGTTGCCGGATAAGCAGCCTCAGCTACGTTATGCAATGGCGAATACGCATGAAGGGCTTTAAACTCAGCCTCATCCTCGCTTGAACCGTAATCTCCTTTCCAAGCCCAACCAATTGTAAACTCGTGGAATCGAAGCATGTCCATTACCCCAACTCCCGGCAAAGCGACTTTGAAAAGATCAGGACGCTGCGTCATGCAAGCGCCTACCAAAAGGCCACCGTTAGATCGGCCTTCAATAGCCAAATGGTCAGATGATGTGTACTTCTCTTTGATTAGGTACTCAGCTCCTGCGATGAAGTCGTCAAATACGTTCTGCTTTTTCAGTTTGGTTCCGGCTTCGTGCCATGCCTCGCCATACTCGTTGCCTCCTCGCAAGTTGGCCTGAGCGTAGATACCGCCATTCTCCAAGAACACCATTCTGCTGGCCTTGAATCCAGGCTGAATGTTGATGTTAAACCCACCATATCCATAAAGCAACGTAGGATTGTCTCCAGTAAGCTCCAATCCTTTCTTGTGCACGATAAACATTGGCACTTTCGTACCATCCTTGCTTGTGTAAAACACTTGCTTCACTTCATACTTATCAGGATCAACATCGATGTTTGGAGCACGATATACTTCTGAAGTACCAGCCTCCATATCGTACTTGTAGATGGTGGTTGGATAGGTAAAAGAACTGTAAGAATAGAACGCCACATTGCTGTCACGGTCTCCACTAAAGCTTCCCAATGTTCCCTTTACTGGGAACTCAATATTGCGGATGAATGAACCATCCATTTCAAGTATTTCCACTACGGAGCAAACATCTTTCAGGTATTCAGCAACCAGCTTCCCTCCTGCTATTTCCACACTTGACAAAACCTCTTCTCGTTCAGCAATAACGTCCACAAAATTCTCTGGTTTCGGGTCATTCAGATCAACCTGAACCAAGCGCCAGTTGGGTGCATCATAGTTGGTGGTCATAAGCAGTTTGCCATCCGTAATATCCAGCACACCGTACTCATATTCAAAGCCTTCATTCAATTGCAAAAAGCCTTCGTAACCGCCAGTAGGCTTATCCTCCTTGATTTTCAATTCTGTACCACTTGTAGATTCAGAAGTATAAAGAAGCAATGCATCCTGATTGTGCGTGATACCTACATACGCGTTACGCTGCGGGTTTTCTGTGTCTTCATAAACCAATTCATCCTCTGACTGGTCGGTGCCCATCTTATGGAAATACACCGTGTGAAATTCATTCTTACCTGATAAGGCATCGTCACCCGGCTCTGGGTAACGGCTGTAGTAGAATCCGTCTCCTTTCCAGCTGATGCCGCTAAACTTCACCCACTTGATGTTGTCGCTTAGCTTCTCGCCAGTGGCGATATCCATTACGTGGATTTCGTTCCAGTCTGAACCAGCAGCAGCCAGTTGGTAGGCCATGTATTTGCCATCCTTAGAAGCCACGGTAGAACCCAATGAAACCGTATTGTCTTCACTCATTCCATTCGGATCAATGAGTACGCGTGCCTCGGCTTCCAAGTCATCCATCACGTATAAAACGCTTTGATCCATGGTGCCATCATTGTAATAGTAGAAGTATCGGCCACCCTTGGTAAACGGTGTTCCGTAACGTTCATACGTGTATAGTTCGGTTAAGCGGTCCTTGATCTTGCCATGATTTGGTAGCGTAGCCAAGTAATCAAACGTTACATCGTTCTGACGCTTTACCCAATCAGCCGTTTCTTCGCTGTTGTCGTCTTCCAGCCATCGATACGGGTCGGCCACCTTTGTTCCGAAGTAATCATCTACTACCATAGAATCTTTTCGGGTTTCGGGATAAGTAAGTTCTGCTGCGGTTTCTTCCTCATGAGTATGAGTACTGCAAGAAGCCAATAGGATAACGGCCATTGAAGCCAAGTTTAGATGATTCATGTTAGAGTGAATAGCGCACTTCGACTCCGCTCAGTGTGACAAGCAGCGAAAAGTGATTAGAAGCTGGTTCTGAAAAGTAAAATTAACGTGGTTTTTAATCGAAGATCAAAGATGGGACTTTTAAACCGCCTGTTGAAACCAGAACGCTAATGGGCGTTAAGATGGTTTATTTTCAATCCTTTACCACCTTGAAAACTCTGCGTTGTGTATCAGTTTTCAGCTCAATAAAGTAAAGTCCTCGGTCCCCAGGAATACCAATGCCAATCAGACCTTTGTTCACGTACTCCTCATTGAAAACCTGTTGCCCAATAGCATTGCTGACATTAACTCGTACACTGCCATCTAGCTCATCCATTTCAATTGTAAGATTGCCTGACGTTGGATTGGGGTATGCTTTGAAGTGCAACTCTTGATTCTCTGCTACTCCAACCTCAACGTCTTGATCCAAGATGTTTTTAAACTGGAAATAGATACTGTTTGATATCCGAGTATGACGGTAATGCGAAGAAAATACCAATACCCCAATCGAATAGGATTCGAATGGGTCTGAATAAATTAAGGGGCTCCCGCTTTGCCCGGGCCGGCCATAAGCTTCCGCACTTGGAACAGTCAAGTGCACTAAATCAGTTTCAATCTCCCCGTAATCGTAATACATGGTGTCCCCGTTAAAATTACGGGCAGTATCAAGATTAGGGTTGGGATGTGGTGCGGCTGGATAACTAAACTTATGAAAAACGTTATCCTCAATAAACTCATCAGTCTCAAAACCAATACCGACCCACCCTGTCTGATTACCGATTGGATGTTCCAGCTCAAGTAATGCAATGTCGTATCCATTTTGAATTGTACTTCCAACGTTTTGTTTGAAAACGTAAATGCGCTTTATGGGACTCGATGGAATTGTTCGGTTTTCCTCCCCATGATCCTAGCCAGGAAAGGCAACAATACCGTCATCGAAGAATTCACCTGTGGAATAATCAAGAATACAATGAGCCGCAGTTAGCACCATTGACCGAGAAACTATCATACCCGAACAACCGCTCTCAATGGTATCGGCATTCCACACGGCAAGTTTTACGGCAGCTCGCATCGGGTTCTCAGAAACATCAAACCAATCACTTGCCATTTGCAGCGTGGTATGGTTCACTCCTGCTCAGAGGTCATCAACCGGAATATCATTGCTTAAAAGAATTTGTCCGATCAGCCCACCAGAATATGACACTGTATGAGCCGCTTCGATTGTGGTATCATCCATATAAAAGCGCTCAATTAAAAGACACAACATGCCACCCATTTCAGATAGAGCGGCAGCCGTATTTAAGAAACCATGTGTCCTCGTTAGATCATCGAAAGATACATGCTCATCTCTTTTATGGCGCTTCCTTACCCTTTTAGGTTTTTAACATTCCATCAACATGGACGCACCTTTCAAGTATTCTTTTTTTTGG
>JBLFWJ010000005.1:0-39232 GCA_047611425.1 Bacteroidia bacterium
TTCTACGCCAATCCGTTATATCTTAATCCAGCTTTTGCTGGTTCCAAGAGGTGTCCACGGGTTGTGATGAACTATCGTAACCAATGGCCTGCCATTTCCGGCACATTCGTCACCTATAGTGCATCTTATGACATGCACATAGACAAAATTCACGGTGGTATTGGGGCAATGTTTGTTGCCGATAGAGCCGGAGAAGGAACCCTAAATAGTATAGAAGGTTCGATTATATACTCATATCAACTTAATGTGAGTAGAAAATTCACAATGCGATTTGGAGGGCAAGTAACTCTGGCTCAAAGAAGCATTGATTGGGATAAATTGACTTTCAATGACATGATTGACCCGCGGTTTGGGTTTGTTTACCCAACCAACGAGGTAAGACCAAACTCAACTTCTCGTCTCTTTGTTGATTTTTCTGCTGGATTTGTTGGCTATACTGAAAATTTCTTTTTTGGATATGCAGCGCATCATTTAAGCCAGCCTGACGAAGGTTTCAATGGTGTAAGTAAGCTTCCGCTTAAACATACTGGTCATGCTGGAGTGGTATTCTACTTTAATAAGAAGCGAAAGGAAAAAGGGTCAATTTCACCTAATATCCTTTATCAGCACCAACAAGATTTTCAGCAACTTAATTATGGTTTCTACTTTAAATATGGAATTGTAGTTGGTGGCTTGTGGTTCCGTCAAAGCTTTACCAACCCGGATGCTTTTGTCGTACTAGCTGGTATAGAGCACAATGCATTTAAGTTCGGGTACAGTTATGACATTACTGTAAGTACTCTAACGAATAATACAGCAGGGTCGCACGAACTCTCGCTCGGCTTGCAGTTCGGGTGTCGTAAAGCCAAAAAGAAATTCAGGGCAATAAGTTGTCCTTCCTTTTAGTTCATACAAACGAAACAAGAATTCCGCTTGTACGTAGAAGCGGAGATCAATAAAAACTATCGGACATGAAAACTTCATTTGCAAGTAAGCTTCTGTTCACTTTTTCGATTCTCTCTGTGGCATTGATTTCGTGCCAGAAAGATGGATCCAATACAACAGGGTGGAATTACAATGACCCCAAGAATGGGGGGTTCCAGGTAGATGGTTATGAAGGCCAAGAAACTGGACCAGGTCTAGTCTTTGTCGAAGGTGGAACCTTCACTATGGGTAGGGTTGAACAAGATGTGCGCTACGATTGGGACATTATTCCAAGGAGGGTAACTGTATCGTCATTTTATATGGACGAAACGGAGGTAAACAATACTGACTATCGCGAATACTTGTATTGGATTAACAGGGTGTTCTCTGCATCCTACCCTGAAGTTTGGAAGAAAGCATTGCCTGACACTTTGGTTTGGAGAAGCAAACTAGCCTACAACGAACCTTTTGTTGAGCTATACCTTCGTCACCCAGCCTATGCATTTTACCCGGTTGTTGGTATTAATTGGTTGCAGGCAACAGATTATTGCGCTTGGAGAACCGATCGGGTAAATGAGAGTATCTTAATTCGAGAAGGAATTCTTCAAACCAATCCAAATCAGGTTGATGAGGACAACTTCAATACAGATTCATATTTAGCTGGCCAATACGAAGGACTAGTAAGAACGGACCTTATTGACCTAGACCCAAACAAAGACACTAGAAAAGTAAAAATAGAGGATGGGCTTTTACTACCTCGATACCGACTACCTACAGAAGCAGAATGGGAGTTTGCCGCGCTAGGATTAATCGGGAATACTGTTTACGAAAGAATTACAGAAAGAAGGCTGTACCCGTGGAATGGGCATATTCTTCGAAACAAAGACGAAGCGTACAAGGGTCAAATGATGGCTAATTACAAACGAGGACGCGGTGACAACATGGGTGCTGCCGGAAGTTTAAATGATATGGCTGATATCCCTGCTCCAGTTGCTAGTTATTGGCCAAATGATTATGGTTTATACTGCATGGCTGGAAACGTAAACGAATGGGTGATGGATGTATACCGTCCATTGAGTTTAGAGGATGATGATGATTTCCGTGCCTTTAGAGGAAATACCTTTAAAACTCAGCTGAGAGAGGAAGAAGGCGAAATAGCTGAGAAAGATAGCTTAGGAAGAATCATCTTCCGAGAAGTTACGGAAGAAGAGAATCTTGACAGAAGAAATTATAAGAAATCAGACAACATCAATTACCTAGATGGAGATTACGAGTCAAGCATATTCTATCAAGAGGAGGAATATCTTGAAGGCGAAAAATCAAAAGAAAGAATGTATCAATGGAGTGTTACTTCTTTGATTAACGATAAGGCCCACGTATACAAAGGAGGTAGTTGGAAGGACAGAGCATATTGGTTGGTTCCAGGTACAAGAAGGTTTCTGGACGAAAAACAAAGAACCGATGATTTGGGCTTCCGTTGCGCTATGATGCGTGCTGGGTCTCCAGTTCAAGATTGATATTAAATAGCTTTTAATACAAGCCCTGTTGCATATTGCAACAGGGCTTTTTTTTCTTTGTGAAATGTCAATATCCGAGTTACACGAAATTTTTCTAGAGTCTACGGGCATCTCAACTGATTCTAGAAAAATCTGGAAAGACTGTATTTATTTGTCATTGAAAGGTGACCGATTTAATGGGAATAATTTTGCCTTGCAAGCCCTAAGTCAAGGTGCCTCTTTCTCAGTTATTGATCAAGTTCTGGAGGAAAAAAACAACAGTTTAATAAAAGTTGAAAACGGCCTTCAAACCTTACAAAACCTTGCTGCATATCATAGAGCGTATTGCGGATGGCCTACTCTAGGCATTACAGGGTCAAACGGTAAAACAACCACAAAGGAATTGATTGGTGTCCTTTTGGCAAGCAAGTATCGAACCTTGATTACCGAAGGAAATCTGAATAACCATATAGGTGTTCCACTGACTGTTTTAAAAGGCTCAAAAAGCCATGAAATAGCTGTAATAGAAATGGGTGCTAGCCACCCCGGTAATATTAAAGTGTTGTGCGAAATGGCCGACCCTGATCTTGGGCTGATAACGAATATTGGAAAAGCCCATTTAGAAGGAATGGGCGGTATTTCTGGGGTACTAAAAACTAAAGGGGAGCTATTTGATCACATACTTAAGAAAGAGGGAAAGCTACTTCTCAATTCAAATCAACCTTTATTAGCTGATTCTTACTCTGGGAATGAACATTTGCGTTATGGTTCCGGTAAGGGAAATGACATTCAAGGACACTCGGAAAATAACAATGGATATCTACGAGTAGTATGGAAATTGAAGGATGAAATTGATTGGAGGACAATCAACACTAATCTTGTTGGCAATTACAATCTGGATAATGTGCTTTCTGCAATAACGGTAGGCATTTATTTTGGTGTTGATCCAATTGAGATTGCAAAAGCAATAGAAAAGTACATTCCTACAAATAATCGATCCGAGCTTGAAGTGTCCGGTACTAATCGAATTATTTGGGACGCATACAATGCCAATCCTAGCAGTATGACGTCTGCATTGACCAACGTAGCTAGTTTCAATGCGGATAAACTAATTCTGATTCTCGGTGAAATGAATGAGGTTGGCGAAACTTCTTTAGTAGAGCATCAAAGTCTTATTGATGAGGCAACCAAGTTAAACCCGACTTCTCTAATATTGATTGGTGAAAGCTTTAGAAAATGCGAGGCTGGAGTCTCCGAGCATTTTTCAGGTGTCGATGGCCTTGTTTCATACTTGTCGGAAAAGCCACTATCGGATTCACTTATCTTAGTTAAAGGGTCTCGTAGCAATCAATTGGAAAAACTAAAGGGGATTCTTTAATCCTCGAGGGCATCTCGAATGATCTTGGCTCCAATCACCCATAAAATTGCGAGAACTCCGCCAATTAGTCCAAAGATTACAACCGCTTTCGGCAATGATAGTTTTATCTGCTTTAATGGAAGTATTGGCCTGTCAATAATTTGAAGCAATGGTGTTTCCTTAAGTAGTGCCATTTTTGACAACTCCAAGTTCTTAATAGCCTCAGTGTACATCGCATTTAATATTTGTACCTGTCGCTGCAACCTTAATTCGGTTAAATATCCTACAGCTTTAATAATTGAACGTTGACTGTCTTTCCAACGGGCTAATTCTAATTCTGCCCCAGAAAGTGCTCCAGCAACCGAATCGGTACGTTCTTGAACAAAGTCTAGCGTTTGACGAGCGCGTTTTGTTTTAACATCAACATAATATTTAGCCACCGCATCAACTAATCTTTCGCTCATCACTTTACTGAAAATCTCATCCTGCGAAACACAACTGACATAAAGAATATTGGAGGTGATATTCACCCGTTCTATAACTAGATGATCTTCAACCAATGCCTCATAAATACCTGCTAAGAGACTATCTTGGAGGAATCCTCCATTAGCATTAAATTTAATATTGATTAATCGTTGGTCTTCGTCCCATTCTTTTCGGAGTCCATAGGTTTCAACATACTTATTAATGAGCGGCTCAGAATCCTGAGTACTCAACAGAGCCTCCGTCACTAACTGTCTTGATTGAAGCAGTTCCACAACATTATCGGTACTGAAGGCACTTGATTCTCCTCCTACATCAATACCGAACTGACTAGCTACACCAACATAGCCCGCTAGTGATCCTGCTCCGCCACTTTGTTCCTCAATAATAAACGTGAGTTTACCTTCATAATCAACCGAGAGCATGAAGGCTGCCAAAACTCCCATGCCCGCAAACAAAACCCCAACAATACCGATAAAGAGCCGTCTTCTCAAAGCTTCTTTATAGAAGCCACGTAAGAGTAGAATTAGCTGCTTTAGCGGGTCTTCTTGGCGCTGTAACTGTTCTGACATCGGCTCGGTCTACTGTTGTGAAGCTACAATCCGATCGATCAACAACCAAAGGGTTAAAATACCCGTGACCTTAATTGTGGTATTTTCAATCACTTTATTCCAATCAACAGGTGGGCGTTGGGATTTGTCGGCCTTTTCTGGCTTGTACATCACCACAACTTCAGATCCTTGGGTGACTTTTGGATAAATTTTAAACAAACCTAGATTGACTGTTTTCTTAATAATTCCGTTTGCATGAATCACGTACGTCTTACTTCGATGACTGCTTTTGTTAAAGCCACCAGCAAAACTCTTCACGTAGTAATTAGCCCTTTTCCCGAAGTAAGGCGCACTGATCGCATGGCCATCATAGTTAGCAATTGCTCCAGTAATGGTGACAACATCTAAAATCTTAGGAACATCAATCCTATCACCGGCATTCAGTACCAGATCATACCTTGAATTAGGCTTTTTAATCGCTTTAGCCATGTTCAGATACACATCGCCCATTCTTAATCTGCGCATCTTTACGCCATTAGGAAATGCATAATCCCTCAGGCCACCCGCTCTTTCAATCAAACTGCTCACCCGCTCGTCCTTCGAAAGGATAGAATACGTTCCGGGATAATTAACCTCGCCTTGTAACGAAACCACCTGCGGGCTATCGAAGACTGGGTTTACGCGTACAAAAACTTGATCATACGGCTGGAGTTGAAACTCATCTGCCTCTGCCCAAATACTTATATCCTGCTCAATTTGGAGCGTCTTAACCATCTTCCTGATTGGATCGATGCTCTTGCCATCTTCCGAAAGGTCCACCATTCTCGATACTTCAACCCTTTTGTTGGCTGCTTGAGGCTTTAACCCACCAGCAAGGAAAAGTGCATCCTTCAGACTTAAACCTGAGCCATAAATTAGCTCGCCTTCCTTCCTCACCGCACCGTAAACCCAAACATTAAAAGAGTCTTCAAAGTCTTTCTTAGACAAAACCTGAACCTTATCAAACGGCTTCAATTCTATATTATCTGTTGAAGAGGGGTTTTTGATTACGGCCCCAACATTGATAGACAAATATGATCGTGTCATATCAGGATTCAATCTAAGAATGTACCCTCTATCCAAGTATGCATCGTAAAGCAAGCCTTCTGTCTTTTTAAACAAATCAGAAAGACGATCGCCCTTTTTCAATTCAAAATCTCCCACAACTCTAAACGCCCCGGTGGCAGAAACCGTGTTGGTGAATCCCTCAGGAACGGTTCGAACCAAAACTTTATCCCCGTCAACAAGAGGTAAGGTCTTTCCTTCTGAAATTAAACGATCCAAGTTCACATCGATCATTATTTCCTCACTATCCCTAAAACGAACGATTTGAATGTTCTTCCGATAAGCCGCTGCCTTTAGCCCTCCTGCATATTGAATCACCTCAGCCAAACCTTCTCCATCTCTAATCTCATAACGAAGTGGTCTTCTCACCTCTCCTAAAACAGAAACGACTGGCCCAATAACAGGAACCACCAAGTGATCTCCATCCTCTAAAAACGGTGGTGCAAAGTCTGTCGGTTGACCTAAATACTCATAGACATCCAAAGTATCGGTAGTCCTTCCCTTCCTCTTTACAAGTATGTTTCTGATGGAGCCGAATTTGGTTGGGCCACCAACTACGACCATTGCATTGAAGGCAGAATTGACCGCAGCAATATTGTAAGACCCTGGGTTGAGCACTTCCCCAACAATGTTAACTCGTATGTCTCGAGAATACTGTAAAGTGATTTCCATCTCAGAACGACTGAGATCTAACACTTGACTGAATTTT
This sequence comes from Bacteroidia bacterium, assembly GCA_047611425.1. GTDB lineage: Bacteria > Bacteroidota > Bacteroidia > UBA10329 > UBA10329 > JBLFWJ01. The sequence goes on from JBLFWJ010000005.1 coordinate 6,604, forward strand.
CTTCTTAGCAACTTTCTCGCACCATCGAACGACAATCCTTTCAAATAAACCCTCCCAATAAGTTTGGAATCTATGTGGCCATTGGCAGTAACGGTGAACTGTTCATTGTAATCTGAAAAACCCCAAACCGAAAGTGCCAGTTTATCTCCAATTCCAATCTTATAATTATCGGGGGCAATCACATCCTTGGCGGACTCGAAAAACTGAATCCGGTTATTCCTGAATACTTCTTGCCCAAAAACCGGGTCTTCAGCAACTACCTCAAATTTAGGTCGTTCCATTTCAATTGCATCCAGGTCAAGCCCAATTGGCTCCAGCTCCACAGGAACCTTAGCTGGTGGATCCTCCGACTTATTGTTAGAATTACCGGCAGCTTTATAAAGCATGGCCTGATCTATCTGATCTTGGCTGAGACCACGCGCCCGTAAGACACTTTCGCTGGGTATTTGTGATGGCGAAAGCCCTTTCAGCGCATCAATATCCAAGTCGGATTGACTTATCTGTGCGCTCGTCTGTAGAACAGACAGAACCAACATTAAAACCGATATAATCCTTAGCATCCTCACTTGGTTACTGCTCTTGATATTACAATCTGCTGCACTTCTGAAGTGCCTTCGTAGATCTGTGTAATCTTGGCATCTCTCATCAATCTTTCTACGTGGTATTCTTTTACGTATCCATATCCGCCATGGACTTGAACGGCCTCAATACTGGTTTCCATAGCCACCTTAGAAGCGTACAATTTGGCTTTTGAACTAGACACATCATAGTTCATTCCTTGATCCTTCTCCCAAGCAGACTTGTAAATCAGCATTCTAGCGGCCTCAATATTTGTGGCCATATCTGCCAATTTAAATTGGATTGCCTGATGCTGTGAGATTGGCTTCCCAAAAGCTTTTCTTTCCTTCGAATAAGCCAGTGCCAGTTCCATTGAACCACTCGCTATTCCAAGTGCCTGCGAAGCAATTCCGATTCTGCCTCCTGACAAGGTTTGCATAGCAAACTTAAACCCGAATCCATCTTCACCAATTCTATTTTCCTTCGGAACTTTCACATCTTGAAAAAGCAAAGAGTGAGTATCCGATGATCTAATTCCCAGCTTGTCTTCCTTGGCCGACACAGTAAATCCTTCCATGCCTTTTTCAACAATCAGACAGTTGATTCCTCGGTGCCCTTTGCTTTCGTCCGTCTGCGCAATGACTAAATACGTGCTTGCATTGCTGCCATTGGTAATCCAATTCTTGGTACCATTCAATTCGTAATAATCGCCCTTATCAATGGCCTTGGTCTGCTGCGATGTAGCATCAGATCCAGCTTCTGGCTCAGACAGCGCAAAAGCACCTATCACTTCACCTTTTGCCAAAGGCACCAAATATTTCTGCTTTTGCTCCTCTGTACCGTACTTCTCCAATCCCCAGCAAACCAGACTGTTGTTCACGCTCATGCAAACCGAAACTGAATTGTCAATTTTAGAAATCTCTTCCATTGCCAACACATACGAGATGGTATCCATGCCTCCACCACCGTATTCGGGGCTTACCATCATTCCAAGAAAACCAAGCTCTCCAAGCATTTTGACCTGCTCAGAAGCAAACTTCATTTCACGGTCTCTCTCAATCACACCTGGCAACAATTCCGCTTGCGCAAAATCGCGTGCCGCTTTTTGAATCATTAGATGCTCTTCCGTCAACTCAAATCTCATAGTAAATGCAGTGTTTTTCTAGGGTTGGAATAAGCGGCAAATGTAAGTGATCTGCCCTTAAATACTTAGTTTTCAGGCCATGGGAGACAATGGCGAAAACCGCGGTCCAATACGCGTAATTGGATTGATGTCTGGTACATCGCTAGATGGGCTAGATATTGCCCTTTGTTCGTATGAGCGGGTCAATGGAAAATGGAGCTACAAGATTGATAAAACCGCTTGTGTTGAATATGATTCTCTTTGGAAAAACAAGCTAATAACAGCCTATTCAACTCCAATCTCAGTATTAGAGGATTTGAATCTAGAATATGGAAGATGGCTTGGTAAAAGGGTAAACGACTTTTTAAAGAATGAAGCGAAACCCTTATTGATCTGTTCACATGGTCACACAATTCATCATAATCCGGCAAAGGGAATCACTTACCAATTAGGAAGCGGTTCTTCCATTTCAAAAATCACAGGGATCACAACCATATTCGATTTCAGATCTAAAGATGTTTCACTAGGTGGTCAAGGTGCTCCGCTTGTTCCAATTGGTGATCAATTATTGTTCTCTGAATATGATGCATGCCTTAATCTTGGCGGGTTTTCAAATATCAGTTTCAAGCAGTTTGGAGATAGAATCGCATTCGACATCTGCCCTGTTAACATCATTTTAAATGATTTGTCAGAAAGGCTTGGAAAACCCTTTGATGAGAATGGAGCAATGGCTAGATCCGGAAATTCGAACAAAGAATTGCTCACTTCATTATTGAGAACAACAAAATCAAAGACCGAAAGACCAAGCCTTTCTCGAGAATGGGTTGAGAAAAACATAGACCCGGTGCTATCCAACTCCAAACTGCCAATTGCTAATCAAATGAACACTTTAGTTGAATTCATGGCCGTCAACATGGGGCGTTCGATTCAAGAAAACCAGTTAAAAACAGTACTTGTTACAGGAGGAGGAACTTACAATTCCTTCCTAATGGAAAGACTTTCGGCCCATGCGGGAATCGAAATGAAAATGGCTGATAATCAACTAATCAATTATAAAGAGGCACTGACTTTTGGATTTTTAGGTGTGCTCCGATGGTATGGCCTGACCAACGTTTTGAAAAGTGTTACAGGAGCTTCGTCTGATTCTGTGAGTGGAGAAATTGCGAGTGTGTAATGACAGTTAAGTCGAAGATATTTTTTGTCTGACCGAGGCAAATATTATGAGCATAGCCTTAGCTACACGATGAATTTTTAACGACTGTCAGACGGAAAAGGGCAAGGCTTGGGCGGTCAGAACATGCTTGATATGACACTAATGTTTAAATCGCACAAATAACCTCCCAAAGTTCTTACTGTCCTTATCCAGTCGATGATACTTCGCCTTAATGTGCTTTTGCTGAAGGAAGCGAATCACCTTTTTTTTCAATTGACCACTTCCCTTTCCCGGAATGATCTCGACAATAGGAATCCTTTTTTCTACTGCCTCCTCAATAATGTCGTTGAGGGCCTGGTCTATCTTCCAACCTTTATTGAAAATTTCATGAAGATCGAGAACGAGTTTGGCCATAACGGGTCGTGATTTAAATTCACAACAATCATAGCACCTTTCTGTTAGATTCGAACCTTCCAAACCAACCAATTCAGTCATCGAACAGAAGCCACAACTATTTTTTATTTCAGGATTGGGTGCCGATCATCGGGCATTCGACCGAATCAAGTTGGAAGGCTATGACCAAACTCATATTCCGTGGCTTTTACCAGACAAGAAGGAGAGTTTTCAATCCTATGCCAGAAGATTGGCGGAGCCAATTCTAAAAGCTAAAAATCCAATGGTAATTGGCGTTTCACTTGGTGGCATGCTGGCATCCGAAATGACCAGTTTCATTCCGCATATGCGGGCGATTATAATTTCAAGTGTTAAATCTCCAGAGGAACGATCAGCTTTGCTAAAACTGGGTCGCACCATCCCTTTGCAACGGCTACTTCCAAAGTCATTCATCAAAAAAGGAACGTGGTTTTGGGGACAAGCACACAAGCAGATTGATAAGTCAGAAGTGGATTATATGATCAAAATGTTTCATGATCAGGACGAGCGGTTTCTGAAATGGGCAATGATTAACACACCTCTTTGGAAGGGTCGTGGAGATGATAATCGCATATTTCACATCCATGGAGACAAGGATGAACTCTTCCCCTTCAAAAAAATCAAAGACGCGCATTTGGTGAAAGGCGGCACCCACTTTATGGTTTTCACAAGGGGTAAAGAAATTTCAAAAATCATACAAGATGAGCTGCTAAGATTGGAGAACGGGCAAGCCTGATTTAGCAGGAAATCGCCCCTCTTCTATCCATGGTGCTACCGATTGCAAGCGTTAAATTCGCGGCCTTATTCCTGCTCCATGAAAATCTCCTACAACTGGCTTAAACAGTATTTAAACACCGACTTACCGGTGGATGAAACGGCTCACCTCCTCACAATGAGTGGACTTGAGGTTGAAAAGGTTGAGAAATTCTGCCCAGTCGAAGGTGGATTGGAAGGCTTAGTAATCGGAGAAGTTGTAGAGAAATATCAACATCCAGATGCCGATCGATTAAGCTGTACTAAAGTTAGTGTTGGAGGTGAAAATCTATTAAGCATCGTTTGTGGAGCCCCGAATGTAGCTATTGGACTAAAGGTAGTGGTGGCCACTGTTGGAACGACTTTGTATGGGGAAGAAGGAGAATCTTTCAAAATCAAGAAGTCAAAAATCCGAGGTCAAGTTTCCGAAGGGATGATTTGCGCAGAAGATGAAATTGGGCTTGGAAAATCTCACGATGGAATAATGGTTTTGGCCGCAGAAGCTCAAGTTGGAACGCCAGCTAAAGAGTACTTCAACATTGAAACAGATGAGACAATTGAGATTGGTCTTACTCCGAACAGATCGGACGCCATGTCACACATTGGCGTGGCTCGGGATCTTAGAGCGGTACTTCGGCACTTCGATAAAATTGAAGATGACAAGGAACTCGTTTGGCCAGATGTTATGGCATTCAACCCAGAGGTTGAGGTCTCTCCTATTTCTGTTTCAGTTGAGGATTCGGATGCCTGCCCGCGCTACGTTGGCTTGACGATTGAAAATGTAAAAGTGGCTGATAGCCCTGATTGGCTTAAGAATCGATTGTTAGCTATTGGCTCTCGTCCAATTAATAATGTGGTTGATGCAACCAACTTCGTGCTTCACGAATTGGGACAACCATTGCATGCTTTTGACATGGCTGCTATCAAAGGAAATAAGGTCGTAGTTCGATCAGAAGCAAAGGGCACGAAATTCCAAACATTGGATGAAGTTGAAAGAACTTTAGACAGCAACGACTTAATGATTTGCAATGAGTCTGAAGGCATGTGTATTGCCGGAGTTTTCGGTGGAATCAGTTCTGGAGTGACCGAAAAGACAACCGATGTTTTTCTGGAAAGCGCCTATTTCAACCCAGTATCCGTTCGGAAAACAGCAAAGCGACACGGGTTGAATACTGACGCTTCATTCAGGTTTGAAAGAGGAATCGATCCGGATATAACCGTGTATGCTGCTAAAAGAGCAGCACTTTTAATTCAGGAATTGGCTGGAGGAAAAATCTCCAATATCACAGACATCTACCCAACGCCAATTGAGCGCTTTCGTTTCGATGTGCGATTCTCAAAAATCAATGAAATCGTTGGGCATGAAATCCCTAAGGAGGATGTGAGAACCATCTTGAAAGATCTGGACGTTTTTATTGAGAAGGAAAAAGAGGATGTTTTCAAAGTTTCTGTGCCCCCTTTTAAAGCTGACGTTACGCGGGAGATAGATGTGATTGAGGAAGTATTGCGGGTTTATGGTTACGACAACATTCCAATGAGCGGCCATTTGCAAATGCCTTTAGTCCATGAAACGGGCATTAATAAGGAAGACGTGAAAAGTTCGGTGGCCAACATCCTAAGCTCAAATGGGTTTGCAGAGATAATGAACAACTCATTGACCAAGGCGAGTTATGTGGATGAAATGGTTTCTGATCGAGCCGATAATACGGTGAAAATCCTCAACCCGTTGAGTTCAGATTTGAATGCTATGCGGCAATCGCTCGTGTTTGGAGGGTTGGAAACAATTGCTCGAAATATCAACCGACAGCGGCCGAACTTGAAGTTATACGAATTCGGAAATCTCTACTTCAAATTTGATGGGCCAGAATGGCCTTATCAAGAATCTGAGGCTTTGGGTGTTTTTGTGACTGGGAAATGGTCTGAAGGAAACTGGAGTTCTACAGAAGAGGAAACTTCATTCCATCACCTAAAGAGCGCTGTACAGTTAATTTTCAATCGTTTAGGACTGAAGTATAAATTGACCGACCTACCAGAGGATATGCCGGATATGCTGCAATACGGTTTGCAGTTTACCCAAGGCAAAAAGGTTTTGGCTCAGATCGGCTCCGTCAATCCTGACTGGTGCAACAAGTTTGATATTGAACAAGAAGTTTTTCACGCATTCATCCATTGGGACGAAGTCCTTTCTTCCATTAAAAAGGGAGGAATTACCATTAAAGATCTTCCAAAATATCCTTCGGTAAGACGAGATTTGGCAATGCTTGTAAACAAGGATGTTCAGTTTGGGAAGATGGAAAAAGTGGCCAAACAAGCCGACAATAAACTTCTAAAAGAGGTTGACCTTTTTGACGTTTACGAAGGAAAAGGTATTCCTGACGGAAAGCGATCTTACGCCTTGAGTTTCATTCTTCAGGATGAGAATAGCACCTTGAACGACAAGATCATCGACAAAACAATGAATCGAATTCAGTCCGCATTAGAAAAGGAAGTTGGTGCCGAACTGAGAGGTTAATACGACTACTTCAACTCCTTATTTGCCTCCATGTCAAACCACATAGCAAACAGGGTAAATTGACTGGCCGCCATGAAGGAGAACAGAGCTGCAAGTGCGTTCACCTTAGGAATCAATCCTGTGATAAACCACCAGTAAATCAACATTCTGGCAGTAAGCAAAACGAATGCAATCATAAAAATCACTCCTATAAAGTAGAAGAACACCAATGGGTGAAAATTCCGAATCATGTATTTCTCTTTCATCCTCCAGAAAAAGAGTCGCAATAGCAACAGAGGAATGGTGAAAATTACTTTTCGCAACTGAATTCCAGATTGCTCGCCAACGTTGTACACCGGCTCAACAGGTACATCGCGCACCTTCAAATCCCACACGTTCAACTTCACCAAAAGATCATTGGGCTGACCGTATCTTTTATACATTTTATCCCAGTCAATCAGCCTTAAACCCTTTGCGTTCAGGGCTGTATATCCAGTTTGAGAATCCGCAACATGCCAATAACCACTTGCGATTTTGGTAAACATGCTTAACACGGAATTTCCAAAATAACGCACTTTAGGAATCTTCTGATAAGCCTCACCAGTGAATAAACGGTTGCCTTTTGAGTAATCTACTTCACCATTTACAACAGGATCTAAAAGAGCCGGAAGATCATCCGGATTCATCTGGCCGTCTCCTGCCATTACAACGGCCACATCAATTCCATTATCTCTACACCATTTATAACCTGAGGCAATGGCACCGCCTACGCCCTGATTCTTTTCGTGCTCCACCAAGACCACTCTACCTCCTTCATGCACCATGGATTGAATCACCTGAGACGTATTGTCCGTGCTCTTGTCGTTCACCACGATTACCTTATCCACCAAAGCAGGCATGGTAGTAATTACACCACCAATTTGGGTTTCCTCGTTGTAGCATGGCACTACAACCGCTATGGTTTTTCCCTTGTACATGAATCGGCAAGATAATAAGGTAGCCCCTTAAACGATGATACTTTGAGAAGGTTTTTTCCTCTTCCCATTTTCGCTGTTTTACAGCATTATATTCGCTCTCGTGAAGCGAGGTCGTTCCATCCTATTATTTGCCTTGGCCGCCATTGTATTTTCGGTGGTCGTATACTTCACATTCAAGGATGTTGATCTTCAATCGTTTTTACAGCATCTCACTATTCAGAACGTAGGACTGAATCTTTTGATCGGTATCGTTTATTTCTGGTCATTCGGGTGGGTAATGGCAGTCGTTTTCAAGAAGCATTACAATATCGATTTCGAAAAGGAAGACACCGTCCTTTTGCCATTCATGATGCACATTTTCTCCTACATCATGCCTGTTCAAGGTGGAATGCTGTTCCAGACATTCTTCATGAAAATGAAGTACAAGATGGCCCTGACCAAAGGCCTTTCTACAGGTGTTTATCTATTCATGGCAAGCTTAATTCTCACCTGTGTTGGAGGATTGATACTTTCCTACTTTGTGGATGGGGTCACAGAAATAAGAATGATTCTATTCCTGATGCTGGTTGGTTTAATCGGCATGTTCATAGGGGCTGTTATTACTCGTGGAATTGCAGTAAAGGGTACGGGAATATTTAACAAAATCATCGGATTTCTTCACTCCATTATTTCGCAGGTTGGCGAGTTGTCTAAACAACCGATTCTCTTTCTAAAAGTCATGTTGATCATTGGGATTTCGGCATTGCTACATGCCGGATGGTTCTATCAAACTGCCGTCATTTTGGGAATTGAAGTGTCTTTTGTCGGAATGGTTTTGGCAACATTGGTGTTTAGAATTCTGATGTTGATTCGCTTGTTACCAGGAAATCTGGGAATCCAAGAATTGATGACAAGCATTGTTTTTCTTGGAGCTGGACTGACACTAGAAGAAGGGCTTTTGATTGCCGTTTTCAATCGAGGAGCTTCTGTTGTCTTGGCTTCGGTAATTGGACTTGCTGGACTTTATCACAATTTCCGATATTTCGGAACTGATGGAATTCAGCAATTGCTGAAAGAGATGAAACAAAAATGAAATGAACTCTGGTAAAAACAGACTTTTTCTTGTCGCAGCCTTTTTGATCGTTGGTCTCACGGCTACGTATTGGAACCATTTCGACAATGGGTTTTACTTCGATGACATTCACACGATTGTCAATAACGAGTACATCCGAAGCTTGGAATATGCGCCCGAATATTTCACAAATATTGAGACGTTTGGTACAATGCCGAACAATCGAGGCTATCGCCCGATGGTAACCCTACTCAACGCAATCGATTATCGCTTAGGTGGAAATACCCTAGATCCGATTACCTTTCATATTAGCATTTGGTTCTGGTATCTGGTTCAAGGCATTCTGCTTTTTGTCTTTCTAAAGAATCTGTTTGCCTCTATGACTTCCGATCGGGATTCAAAAATGGGAGCTCTGCTCACCACTGGGTTCTACATGTTTCACACGGCCAATGCCGAAACGGTGAATTACATAATATCCAGGTCAGATTCGTTTTCCACAACCATGATGCTGGCTGGCCTAGTCCTCTATCAATACGAACGCACTCGAAAATTTCAAATCCACCTTCTTCCTTTTATAGTGGCCCTGTTCACGAAGGAGGTAAGTTTTATGTATGTGCCTCTAATCGCACTCTACCATTTCTTCATTATTGAGAAAGCGACTTTATTAGATCTCAAGCTGAAAGAAGGTTGGAAAAAGATTGGTTCAACTTTTCTATCAATTCTGCCCGCTGCGTTGGTGGGAACTGGGCTCATATTAATGAACCTTCTATATATGACCGATCCATCTCGTATAACCGGAGGATTGGCTTATCCACGCTGGGATTATTTCATCTCTCAATTTGAAGTGGTCGGACATTACCTCGCCAACTTCATTCTTCCGATAGATTTAAGTGTCGATCCTGATTTTAAGGCCACTCCAGAATTCAATCGAGCCAAAATGATCGGCTTCCTTGTAATTGCAATTCTGCATGCCATTGGAATATTCAGCCTAACTAAAAAGTTATTGGTACCCATCGGATTAGGCATAGCATGGTTCTTCGTATGCCTGGTCCCAACCTCAACCATAAATCCATTATATCAAGTTGCAAACGAGCATCGGGTATTCCTTCCCTATATCGGCCTTTGCCTTTCCGTTGGTTGGGCAGCATACCTCCTATATATAAGGAGTGCTGCGATGAAGAAAGCTGTCTTGGTTCTCACCTTCTTGGTATTGGCAGGCCATGCTTACGGAACGTACCAGCGTAACGAAGTGTGGGGAACAGCAGATTCACTTTGGTATGATGCCACAATAAAAAGCCCGAATAATGGCCGTGGCTTAATGAATTATGGGTTGGTTTTGATGCGTGATGGAGACTATTCTGGAGCCGAGCCGTATTTTCAAAAAGCAGTTGAATTGCTACCGTACTGGCCTTACAGCAATATTAACATGGCCATATTAAAGGGTGAAATGGGTAAAGCCAGTGAGGCCATTCGTTATTTTGACGCTGCGAAACTTTACGGAGCAGACAATCCTGAGTCCTATTATTACTATGCCCGTTGGCATTATCAAAAGGGAAATATGGAAGATGCGATGGCCCTTGTGGAGAAAGGACATCAAGTCAGTCCTAAACACCTAAACCTAAACGAGCTTCGAGCCACACTTCAAGAATTAGGAATCACCCCAGAAGACAAAGCCGAACGCCTCCATCAACTAGCCGAGAATAATCCAAATGCCGACAATTACTTGAATTTAAGTTTGGCACTTTACAACCTTACGGACTATCAAGGCTGTGTTCGGGCCTGTAAGAAATCACTGGAATTTAATCCCGAATATGCCTTGGCGTACAACAATATGTGCAGCGCTTACAACAAATTACAAGAATGGAAATTGGCTGCCGAAGCCTGCGAAAATGCCCTTCGAATCAATCCCAATTTCGAGCGTGCGAAGAACAATTTGACGTGGGCGAAGTCTAACCTTTGAAGTGGGCATGTTGCTCGTCTAATCATCACATTGATACGTTAAGAAAAAGGGCTTTATTTGCAGCCTTTTCCTAAGCATCTAAATGTTTTTTTTGGCCCTCGGTCGAAAAGGATACAATATTCCGTCTAGCCTACCATTCAATCATTTCAAAGGTTTATATTTACTTCTCACGCAATAATAATTAGTGAATGCCTGAAGCTGCAGTACAACATGATTTGAGTAAGTCTCTGGAGAAGTTCTTCGGATTCAAGAAGTTCAAAGGGGAACAAGAGCCTATAATGGAAAGCCTCCTTGCCGGGGCAGATTCTTTCGTGATCATGCCAACCGGTGGAGGAAAGTCACTTTGCTATCAGCTTCCCGCCTTGATGTCTGAAGGAACTGCCTTGATTGTTTCACCGCTTATCGCGTTGATGAAAAATCAGGTGGATGCTATTCGAGGATTCGGAACGGACGATTCAATCGCACACTTTCTAAACTCATCCCTTTCAAAGGGAGCAGCCGAGCAAGTAAGAGCTGACGTTAAAGACGGAAAAACCAAATTACTTTACGTTGCTCCAGAATCTTTAACCAAGCCAGAGAATATTGAATTCTTCAAGTCGGTTACGGTTTCATTTGTTGCAATTGACGAAGCACACTGCATCTCGGAATGGGGACATGATTTCCGTCCAGAATACAGGAAACTTCGACCTATGATTGAAGCAATTGGAAGTTGTCCTGTGATTGCTTTAACAGCAACAGCAACACCCAAGGTGCAGCAGGACATTATGAAAAATCTGGGCATGGACAATGCCAATGTTTTCATGTCGTCATTTAATCGAGACAATCTCTTTTATCAAGTTAGACCAAAAACAAAAGATGTTGCCAAAGACATCATCAAGTACATTAAAGGTCACATGGGTAAATCAGGCATTATTTATTGCCTGAGTAGGAAAAAGGTTGAGGAGATTGCTGAGACTTTAGCGGTCAACGGTATTAATGCCTTGCCTTATCATGCGGGTCTTGATGCCGGTACAAGAGCAAGAAATCAAGACGCATTCTTGATGGAAGATGCAGATGTAATTGTAGCAACAATTGCTTTTGGAATGGGAATCGACAAGCCAGATGTTCGGTTTGTAATCCATCATGAGATTCCTAAAAGTTTAGAAGGATATTACCAGGAGACAGGCCGCGCAGGAAGAGACGGAGGAGAAGGAAATTGTATCGCGTTTTACAGTTATGCAGACATTCAAAAGCTGGAGAAATTCATGAAAGGCAAGCCAATTTCTGAACAAGAAATTGGCAAACAGCTTTTAAATGAAGTGGTTTCCTATTCGGAAACCGCGGTTTGCAGAAGGCGCTTTCTCCTCCACTATTTTGGAGAGGAGTATGACGAGAAAAATTGCAACAACGAGTGCGATAATTGTAGCAATCCAAAGAGAAAGCAGGAAGCAAAGGAGGAAATGGTGCTGCTTTTAAACTCTGTACTGGATGTAAAAGAAAAGTTCAAGTCGGATCACCTTGTTGATTTTCTTTTGGGAATAAACACCAACACGATTAAGACTTACAAGCACGACATGCTTGAACGTTTCGGAGCGGGTTCTGACGAAAACGAAAAGTATTGGAATGCACTATTCCGACAGGCGATAATTTCTGAATTCCTCACAAAGGATATTGAGAATTATGGGCTGCTAAAAATGGCGGATAGAGGGCGAGCCTACTTAGATAAGCCGGTCAGCTTTATGATGACTCTGGATCACGATTATCAATCAGCCAGCGATGCTGATATTCTTGTGAATCAAGGTGGTGGTGGAAAAGGTGGTGGAGACGACATGCTGATGAAGATGCTGAAAGATCTCAGAAAGCAGGTTGCTGATGAGAAGGGCGTCCCTCCTTTTGTGGTTTTCCAAGATCCGTCATTGGACGAAATGTCCATCAACTATCCAATTACCATTGATGAGCTTAAGCAGATTTCAGGTGTTGGTCACGGAAAAGCCCTTCGATACGGAAAAGATTTTGTTGCGCTGATTGCAGATTACGTTGAGGAAAACGAGATTGAGCGTCCACAGGATATGATCATTCGATCTGTGGTCAATAAGTCGAGCAACAAAGTTTATATCATTCAAAGTATTGACCGAAAGCAAGATCTATCTGATGTTGCCAGTGCTAAGGGCTTGACAATGAATGATCTGCTCACGGAAATTGAACACATTCTTTCTTCTGGTACAAAGATTAGCTTGGAATATTACATCAATGAAGAAATTGACGAGGACAAGCAGGAAGAGGTTCACGATTACTTCTTGGAATCAGACGATGATTCCGTTCAAGCGGCATTGGATGAATTAGGCGAGGATGACTACACAGAAGAAGAAATCCGACTACTTAGAATCAAGTTCATCTCCGAACTAGGCCACTAATTAACTTTCTAAATCAGTCCATTGAAAGGTGTTGAGCAGATGCTCAATATCCGTTTCAATGTGTTCTATTACGGGCTGAAGCGAATCGTTATTTGGCCGTGTCATGAAATAGAGAGATCCACGTAAAAAGTGATCCAAACTATCGGTTACGAAAAACTGATATGGTGAGGCCGCCCCGATTCCAGAGATTTTGTAGGCGATTCCATGTACACGCTTCGTAGGTGAGAAAAGCAATGTCTCTTCGATTCCTGAAGCCATGGAAATGTGCTTATTCGTGAGGGTTCTAGCCTGTTCTAAAAAATCAATCAAATTGCCTTTGATGGGTTTATAGGTTAAATGCACTCTGGCTTTTTGCTTTGGGAAATAGACATCCATCCAACAGGGCTCTGCATTATGAGACGAGTCGGGCATTACTTTGGCGTATGTAGGCACCTCAAACTCAAAAGCACAATCGTCACTCCATGGTTCGTACTGATGCTCCGGCAAATCAATTCGGATATAGCCTTTTGGTTTTGGAGTGTGGTCATCTGTGCAGCCCACTAATAATGATGAAATTCCGATGAGTGTAATAATCAGCAGATTGGCGTTTCCGCCACCTCTAGAGTCGCTTTTAGGATCCACGTAACTCCTGTCAATTGTGGCCTTTACTCTTTTAATCCTCCTCTTATCCGCAGCTTCAACGGTAAACTGAAACTCCCTAAACTTCACCTTTTCATTAACCTTCGGAATGACACCCGACAATTCTAGGATGAATCCAGCCAATGTATCGGACTCGCCTTTATTTGCTTCGAATTCTTCCCCTTCGATGTCCATGACACGATAGAATTCTTTGAGGTGGGTCTTTGCCTCAAATACAAAATTGTCATCGTCCAGTTTGGAATAAACCAGTTCATCCTGATCAAATTCATCCGAGATATCGCCAACTATTTCCTCGATAATGTCCTCTAGGGTAATGATTCCAGAAGTCCCTCCATACTCATCTACCACCACAGCTAAGTGAATCTTCTTGTCTTTGAATTCTTCCAAAAGATCATCAATCATCTTACTCTCCGGAACGAAGAATGGCTCACGAATGAGCTTTTGCCATTTGAATTCATCCCCTTCTTCAGAAACACCCAAGAGGTCCTTTACGTAGATCACTCCCAATACATTATCGAAAGTTCCTTCATAAACCGGAATTCGAGAGTAACCTGCTTCCCTTATATCGGCAAGCAACTGATGATAGCTAATAGTAGAATCAACGGCCTCAACGTCTGTACGAGGGCACATAATCTGCTTTACATCCGTATTTCCAAACTTGACAATCCCCTCAAGAATTTTGTGCTCTTCCTTTTCCTTATGCGTTTTTACTTCTGTGATTTCCAAAGCGTGCGATAACTCATCAACAGAAATAGTCTTTCGATAATTGCTCATTCTGCGATCCACAAAACCGGTCAACTCAATTAAAACGTAGGAAAGTGGATAAAGAACTACTCCTATATAATGGAGCGGATAAGCCAGCGTAGTTGAATACTTCTTGGCATTCTGGTGAGCCACAGTTTTGGGTAATATTTCGCCAAAAAGCAATAACAGCAAGGTCACACCTACTACTTGAACTGCCCACCCAACCGGAATTGAAAATCCAAGAACCTGCATGTAGAGATCCTCTGAAGGAATAAATACAGAAACCAAGTAAGCCGAATAGATGATGAATCCGACATTAACTAGGTTGTTTCCAATCAAGATTGTAGCCAACAATCGCTTCGGGCGATCCAAGAGTTTGGTCACCATTTTCCCAGCACCCTTATCGGATTCAGTCAATTCCTCAAGAATTTTTCTGTCGAGGGAAAAGAATGCAATCTCGGCCCCAGAAAAAAGTGCTGAAAGAATTAAAAGACACAGCAGGACGCCAGCCGAAATAGCCATCATCAGTGTGTCACCATCAGAAAGTATCTGTAAAAATGGAACCGTTTCCGGTTGCGGAGGTTCTTCCAATTCAGTGCGATTCGTTCAACTCAGGCCCGATGATCAAAAGGGAAGATCGTCATCGGGAGAGGCCGCAGGACCAGTCGGCTCGTTTACCACGGCTGGGCCAGGATCCCCACTATTTCCTTGACCGGGTTTCCCGCCAAGCATATTCATGGTATCACCAACAATCTCTGTGGTATAGCGCTTATTGCCATCCTTATCATCCCAAGATCTTGTCTTAATCCGTCCTTCAACATAAACCGAATTACCCTTCTTAAGATACTTCTCAGCTATTTCAGCTAGACCTCTCCAAAGCACAACGTTATGCCACTCTGTGGAATCAACTCTTTTTCCTTCTTTGTCCTTATAAGTCTCGGTCGTAGCAATCGAGAATGTTGCCACCTTAACTCCGCTATCCAATGCTCTAATCTCTGGGTCTTTTCCGAGATTGCCGACTAATATTGCTTTGTTCACTCCTGCCATAACTTTTCTATTAATGTGTTTGGATTTATTAATCCCTAACAAATATGGTAATCTTCCAGATCAATCGCAAGCAATGTTTTCCAAGTATTGGGTAATCAATCTAGGCATGGCAAAGTTGCTCAATTCATCCATACGGCAAGTGATAAATTCACCGGTTGAATTCATTTTTTCGACCTCAACATGTATAAAGATTGCACTTAAATTTTGATGGGAAAGAACGTGCCTAATCGTTTCGGACATTCGAGTCACAAAGCAATCCGCATCCATCAATTCATGTTTTGCAATTGTGGCAGCTGGGTTCAAAAATGCCTTTTTGCCTTCGACTTCTATAAGTGGAAATTGATAAAGTCCCTCCCAAATATCTCCCGCTAATCTTCTGGCCAAGAGGGTCTTTCCGTTCAATTCCGGAATCATATAAATAAAGTATCGGTTTCGCTTTTTCACCTTTTTCGTGCGAACAGGATACTCGAGTTCAAGACCTTCTAAATGCGCCTGACAATTTCCAGCAAGTGGACAAACATCACACTCAACCGACTTGGGCAAACACACAGTTGCCCCCAATTCCATCATGGCTTGATTGAAATCACCAGGACGGTCAATTGGAATTTCCTTTTTCAAGAACGCTTGGATACGTTTCTTGGTTTTTCCTTCATCAATGGAATTAGAATCGGCCAATAATCGTGTAGCAACTCGAAGGACATTTCCATCAACCGAAGGTTCCGGAATATTGAAGGCCATACTTGAAATTGCCGCAGCTGTATATGGGCCTATTCCTTTCAACGTCAAAATGTCATCAAACGAAGTAGGGAATTCACCGTTAAAATCATTGAGTATTTGGTGCGCTGCCGAACGCATATTTCTAGCCCGTGAATAATAGCCAAGTCCTTCCCATATTTTCAACACTTCATCCTCTTCACAAGTAGCCAAACTTTCAATGTTCGGAAACCTTTCAATAAATCGTTCAAAGTACGGCAGACCTTGATCCACACGTGTTTGCTGAAGTATGATTTCAGAAACCCAAATGGTATACGGATCCTTGGTTAATCGCCATGGTAAATCCCGTTTCACACGGCCATACCATTCCAACAATGCTTCAGAATTCAGATGCTTCACGGGTCAAATGTATTGGTCTAAACTGCTGCGTTGAACGTTCATTTTGTAATTCATTGGTCGATCATCATCCTAACACTTGATTTCCAAGTAGTTATGAATTAAAAAAGCTGCTTTCAGATCGATTAATCTTTTACCTTTGCATCCCTTTTCAATTTTTGGGAAAGGGTTAAAGATCAGCACGTTATGACCAAGGCAGACATCGTAAATGAGATCTCCGAGCAGACCGGGATCGAAAAAGTTGAGGTTCAAAGAACAGTTGAAGCATTTATGCACTCGGTAAAAAACTCCCTCTCGAAGGGTAATAACGTTTACCTACGCGGCTTCGGTAGCTTCATCGTAAAGAGGCGCGCTCAGAAAACCGGAAGAATCATTTCCAGAAATACCACAATTGTAATTCCTGAACACAGCATCCCTGCGTTCAAGCCATCGAAGACATTTGTCGGTCAGGTGAAGGAAAACTTGAAGTAAGATTTTGGGCAGAAAACAGATCATAGTACTTATATCAGGAATTAGCTTAGCTTTTCTCCTGTATTTGGCTCCAACTTCGCCAGCATCCGATGCTGGTGTAGAATTGGAATCAAGCGAGGCTGCATCTGAGTCTGATTACGATTTATTTACCGATGTAACGGAAGCGCGAAATGACATGGATGCTGAGGCATTGGCTTATCTAGATAAGTTTGAGCCAGCAGCTTCCTCCGAAGATTCTGAAGAGGCTTCAGCTGCTTTCGATTCATTGGTTACAGTTTTTGATACCATGCGCAAACCGGGCGCTGCTGCATACTATTTAGAGCAAAAGGCAATGCGAAGCGGCAGTCAAGAAGATTGGACGGTTGCTGCAGAACGATTTATGATTCTTGGGAAGTACATGGGTGAAAACCTTCAAAAAGCAGCATGGTACCAGCACGGATCTGAGGCTTACAAAAAGGCATTGGAATTAGATCCCGAAAACGTTGATTTACAAATTGATTTGGGAGTAACATTGGTTGAAGGCGCTGGCTTTACCGGTCAAATGCCAATGGAAGGAATTGGAATGTTGAGAAAGGCTATCGAGTTGGAGCCGGACAATGCAAAAGGTCATTTTTACCTCGGCTATTTTGCCGAACGATCAGGACAGTTGGATAAAGCAATGGAACGATATGGTAAAGTTCTAGAGCTTGACCCAGAAAACATGGAAACACATCTGTACATGGCTCAGGTGTGTGAGAAACAAAACAATAAGGATGGCGCCATTGGCCATCTAACCGAATTCAGAGGATCACTTACTGATCCGAAAGAAATAGCTGAAGTTGATCAGCAAATAGAATCACTAAAAAATTAAACACACTTAAAGCATATTATCATGCCAAGCGGAAAAAAGAGAAAAAGACATAAGATGGCTACTCACAAGCGTAAGAAGCGTTTGCGAAAAAACCGTCATAAGAAGAAGAAGTAATCAACTAGTTGCAGGATGGGCCTTCGGGCCTTTTCCCTCGCGGCCTCGTCCGCAGTTGATTTCTTTTTGATCATTGTGAAGTGGCCTCCGGCATTAGACCGGAGGCACACTTGAAGCCCGGTGGGTTGTCCTGTACAACAACACCATTAAGTGAATTACGATCTTGTAGTATCCAGCAAGGGTTCGGGGGTTGAGATTGCGCTATTGCGCGATAAACAACTCATTGAATTCCATCAGGATGACGGGAGTGCGTCTTATCAGGTGGGTGACCTATATTTTGGTCGCATCCAACGGACGATGCCCGGTCTCAATGCGGCCTTTATCAATATTGGCCACAAGAAAGACGGTTTCCTGCACTATCTCGACCTTGGCCCTCAGGTCAAGTCGTTACTACGTTTTACTGAGCTTGTGCGCTCCGGTAAAATGAAGAATTACTCATTGCACAATTTCAAGCCAGAGGGAGACATCCAAAAGGATGGCAAAATCGCTGACATTCTTAAAACCGGCACTCAAATGTTGGTTCAAGTTTCGAAGGAACCGATCTCAACCAAAGGCCCTAGAGTTACGGCAGAAATCAGTCTAGCGGGCAAGTACATGGTACTTGTTCCGTTTGGTAATACTGTTTCTATTTCTCAGAAGATTAAGATTAATGCTGAGCGAAATAGGCTGAAGAAAATCTTAACCGAATTACGACCAAAGAATTTCAGCGTTATCCTTAGAACTGCCGCAGAAGAAAAAACTGTTGAACAGCTTCAAGAGGATCTTGACGAACTTTTTGAGCGTTGGAAAGGCATGGTGGCAGACACGAAAGATGTGAAGCCACCTAAGAAGGTTTTAGGAGAGTTGAGCAGAACTTCGGCTATGATCCGAGACATGCTCAGTTCAGACTTCAACGCCATTCATGTTGATTCTCCTGAATTGTTTGAAAGCCTGAAAAAGTACTTGGGCGAGGAGAAGAAAAACGTGCTTAAAATGTACAAGGGCAAAGGCCCCATGTTCGAGCACTTTGGAATTAATCGTCAGGTAAAGCAGGCGTTTGGTAAGAACGTTACGTTTAAGAACGGAGCGTATTTGGTAATTGAACACACAGAGGCGTTGCACGTTATCGATGTGAATTCTGGGCCAAGAACCGACAAGAGCAAAAACCAAGAAGAGAACGCACTCGAGATTAATATCGAGGCGGCAAGAGAAGTAGCACGTCAGCTTCGGTTGCGTGATATGGGCGGAATTATAGTGGTAGATTTCATCGACCTTCAGAAGGCAGAGAACCGAAAGGCACTCGCCAATTTCTTGAAGGATGAGATGAAAACCGATAAGGCCAAGCATCATATTCTTCCCCCTTCAAAATTCGGTTTGATCCAGATTACACGGCAACGAGTTCGACCTGAGGTTGATATCAAAACGAAGGAGAAATGCCCAAGTTGTAAGGGAACTGGAGAAGTTGAAGCAACCGTTTTGCTTGATCAAGAGATCAAGAATAATTTGAACTACGTACTTCAAGAGCAGAACAACAACAATATCACGTTGCAAGTTCACCCTTTTGTTGGAGCATACTTGGATCGCGGATGGCTTCCAATGAAATGGCAGTGGAAGTTCAAATACAATAAGAATATCAAGCTGGAAACCTCCACAGAATGTGGTTTTCTAGAGTATCATTTGTTCGATAAAGGTGGCGAGGAGATTCGATTTAAGTAAGCCGGATCTCACCAAGAAACTGGCCCGCTTTGCGGAACTAACCGCTTTACCAAACTCGGTTGAAATTCCGAGTGCGTACAAGCTAACCGACTTCTATTTAAAGGGGAAATGGGCGGCAGATCATTTTAATAATGATCTGCCGATCACCCTTGAATTGGCCTGTGGCAAAGGCGAATATTCTGTTGGTCAGGCAAAGCTCTTCAAAGAGCGAAACTTCATTGGCGTTGACATTAAGGGCAACCGGATGTGGAAAGGCGCCAAGGAAGCTTTGGCCGAAGGTCTTGATAACGTGGCTTACCTCCGTACACGAATCGATCACATCGAAAACCTCTTCACAAAGGATGAGGTTGAGGAAATATGGATCATCTTTCCAGACCCTCAAAAAGAAAAGGAACGAAAGCGTTTAACCTCTCCCCTTTTTCTTGATCGTTACCGAAAGATTCTAAAAGCTGGAGCTACCGTTAATCTTAAGACGGACAATTTCCCGCTTTACGAATACACGATGGAAGTAATTGCCGAACAAGGCTTGGAAGTTTTGGATCACAGCACAGATGTTTATTCGGATCTAGATCAGAAGAAATCTGATTACCTAAATGATCGCGAGGACATTCTGAGAATCCGAACGTTTTACGAAAGCATGTGGTTGGAGCAAGGTCTGAAGATCAACTACATCTCGTTTCGGTTGTGAACTATTCCGAAAAATCATATTCTTTTTTCGAAGATGTTTGGGGAGTCGTCAAGTTAATTCCTGAAGGAAAAGTCACGTCATATGGAGCAATCGCCAAGTATTTAGGTAGCCCAGGTGCGTCACGAATGGTGGGCTGGGCAATGAATGCATGCCACAGATCAGATATAAAGATTCCGGCTCATAGAGTGGTAAATCGGTCAGGCCTCTTAACTGGAAAGATTCATTTTGGAGAACCTGACGCGATGCAAGTCTCATTGGAAAACGAAGGCATCAAGATTCAAAAAAACCAGATCCAAGATTTCAAAACACACTTTTGGAATCCGATGGATGAACTGGATTCAGACCTTACAGTTTAGATTGCTGAACTAGGTAAGCAGCCAAGTCTTCAATCTGAGAATCAGGCAACTTTTCCTCCGTATAGATTGGCATATACATTCTGGTCTTCTTTTTTGGAGCCGTTCCATTGCGACAAATCCAATAAATCGATCCACCATTACTTTTCTCAAAATAATCTACCAGCCAGCCTGCATCCTTTTCTTTCTTTTCATTGCCGAAAACAGTCTTGGTTACGCCACCCTTTTTGTGGCAATGCATGCAGCTTCTTTCATAGATGAATTTGCCACGGTCTGCATCTCCTTTGGTTCCCATTCCACGTTGATCAACCGGAATAGCATCTAGGAATTTGGCAGGATACTTCTGCAAGTATTTAGCCCGCAGCATATCTCCTGCTCCCTCCTCTTTATTCTGAATCATCAGCGTTTCCTTTTTGCCAAGGCCAAGATCAGCAACGGTTATCTCAAGGCTAGCCAAGTAATGTAGCATCGCATCCATTTCCCATTCCTCCAAATGACGACCGGAAGAACACTCCTTACTACAGAGTTGAATCGATTTCTTCAGATCCTCATTGGCATCCTTTACCAGATCACCATACTTCTTAATGTGGTCATCATTGAACCAGCTGGTTCTATTCATCATTCCCCAAAAAGTGGATCCCGGTAAATACGGAATGCCAACTTCCATGGCGTATGCCAACCGGTTTTCAGCAGAATTATCCGAAGCCAAGCCAACTTCTTTCACTGTGTTGTGACAATCGGTGCAAACGAAAAACTCCGAGATTTTCAATGAAATTGGTCCATCTGGAGATGTTGTCGACCCTTTGGTAACGAGCTCCATTCCCAACTTCACTTTCACAGTATCAATCTCGGTCACATGATGATCGGTAGCACTTTCACCCAAGTCAATAAGCAATTTGCTGATTCTAGTTCCCTGGTCAAATACGGGAGACTTGTACATCGATGACGAGAATACAATCAGCACAACAAGGACGGAAGTTATTTGAAAAGCTTTGTTCATTATGCAGGTTCTAAGTCTTCAAGATTAGTGAATCTTTCAGTAACAGATCTTGCTCCATTGTGTTTTCCGAAGGGTTAGATACCGTAATTTTGTTCCCCGTCATTGTACTAACAACACTCTACTCAAATGCCGGGCACCAAATACATTTTCGTTACTGGAGGGGTTACCTCCTCACTTGGAAAAGGAATCATTTCGGCCTCGTTGGCCAACCTTCTACAAGCCCGTGGTTATAGGGTAACCATCCAAAAACTTGACCCATATATTAACGTTGATCCGGGTACATTAAACCCGTATGAGCACGGTGAATGTTTCGTCACAGACGATGGAGCAGAGACCGATCTCGATCTTGGTCATTACGAGCGTTTCTTAAATGTCCGTACTGGACAACGAAATAATGTGACCACCGGTAGAATTTACCAAACGGTAATCAACAAGGAAAGAGAAGGTGCTTTTCTAGGAAAGACTGTTCAAGTGATTCCTCATATCACGGATGAAATCAAACGTAGAGTTCGTTTACTGGAGGAAACCGGTGAGTACGACATCATCATTACTGAGATTGGTGGAACGGTCGGTGACATTGAGTCACTGCCTTTTGTAGAGGCAATACGACAGCTTAAATGGGAAGTGGGCGCCAATAATTTCTTGGTGATACACCTAACGCTTCTACCCTATTTGGCTACTTCTGGAGAACTAAAAACCAAGCCTACTCAGCATTCTGTAAAAACCTTGCTGGAGTATGGAATACAGCCAGATGTACTGGTTTGTCGTGCCGATAGGAAGATTCCAAAAGACGTTCGGAAGAAGATCGCTTTGTTCTGCAACGTGATGCCTAGCTCTGTGATTGAAAGCATTGACGCGCCTACCATTTACGATGTGCCTTTATTAATGCTGAAGGAAAAGCTGGATACCGTTGTGCTCAGCAAATTGAAACTTTCAACGAGAGGCGAACCAGATCTTGAGAACTGGAAGCACTTTTTGGGCGTGTTCAAAAACCCAACATCCGAAGTCACAATTGGACTTGTTGGGAAATATGTCGAGTTGAGAGATGCATACAAATCAATTGCAGAATCGTTCATTCATGCTGGTGTTGAGAATGAATGCAAAGTCAACATTAAGTGGATTCATAGTGAGGAAATCAAGCCTGAAAATGTTGAAGACAAACTAGCTGGTTTGAAAGGTATTCTCGTTGCACCTGGATTTGGTGATCGTGGAATTGAAGGAAAGATTCAAGCAGTGCAGTATGCTCGAGAGAATAAGGTTCCATTCTTGGGCATCTGCCTTGGAATGCAATGTGCGGTAATTGAATTCAGCCGGAACGTTATAGGTTGGAAAGATGCCGATAGCACCGAGGTAAACCCAAAGACAAAGCATCCGGTAATTGGTTTGATGGAGTCTCAGAAGAAGGTAAAAACCAAGGGCGGCACCATGCGATTGGGCAGCTACCCTTGTCATATCGAAAAAGGAACTAAAGCCGCTCAAGTGTACGGCAAAGCCAATATTAATGAGCGCCACCGTCACCGTTTTGAATTCAATAACAAGTACCTTGAAGATGTTGAAAAAGCCGGAATGGTTGCTTCAGGAAAACACCCCGATCTTAACTTGGTGGAGATTGTAGAATTGAAGGACCACCCTTGGTTCGTTGGTGTTCAGTTTCACCCAGAATACAAGAGTACGGTAGTAGAACCTCATCCACTTTTCGTGAATTTCGTTAAGGCAGCTCTGAACAATTAAAAGTGTAAGACTAAACTTCTTTGCATGTCATGCCACACTCGATGCGGCACCTCTACTATTTGGCATTGATGAACCTTCGTATGAGACCCCGTTTCAAGAACGGGGTGGCAACAGGATTTGTTAAAAATTGCGCAACTTTCTTACATGAGGCTTAAGCACAACTTTCAAGTTGAGCTTAAGAAGTTCTCCCATGTTTTCACATGCTTCGAAATCCGGGTCTTCGTGGTGCGTAGCCAATTCCTTACCTAACTGAGCGACTTTTTCCGGGGTAGAAATATGGTCAATTGTCATACAATCTATCAAGTCTTTCACCTTGTATCGTGACAAAATCAGTCGCCTTGCTATCAAAGATCTTTCCTCCGCTTGATACTGCCGAACGGTCTGATTATTCATCAACTCCATTCCCAATTCCACTAGAGCATTATTCTCTTTAAAGTATTGAGGAAGGTACATACTCCGTCTTCCCTCATAGGTTTGCTGATCAAAATCGATGGCTCGTATCCGATATTGGACATCATCAAAATCGGGCGTAATGTCCATCACGTAATTGTAGGCGCGCATATCGCCTAGCAACCGCACGAAGCATCGCTCATTGAATTTCACAAACTCCTTAGCCAACCGTACTCTGTTGGTCTGCTTCAGATTCATGAACTTTTCAATAAACTGATCACCTGGAATACCTGCAATATGTTCTTCAATAATGGTATCCTGATTTACGAAATATCCAATCCTATTTGGAGAAAGTATGTGCTCCATTTCTAAGCCGTAAATACGCGAAGCATCCGATTTCTTCACATAGAAATAATCGTAATTATCGTTGAACTTGTTGATAATCCGAATCCGAAATGGGTTTGAATTTCCGAAAGCACAATAGTCTATTCGGTCTACCCGAAGGTGTTCTGAACTGCTGAAATCACCTTCATTCTTCAAAAGAACATAGATGTAGGTCAGCGACTTGTTCAGCTTTTCCTCTCGAGCTGGCTCATAATGAGCTGTCTCCCAAAGTGTGTCGGAACCGGTTTTATCCAACAAAGGTGTTCCCATTCGATACCCCAAAAGGTCATCGTAGGAGATTGGCAATTGCTTTTCCCGACCCTGCTTTTTCAGGTATCGCCTTAACTCTGGAATAATTGGGAAGAATGGTTTCTTCTTGGAGATGTCGTTCATTGTCTTCATCCGATGATATAGGCGATTCGTACAAATGGCAAAATCTTCACCCTCAAGCCTGCATCCCCTTCAGGAATTGAAACCTCACTGCTCTGATAAACATTCGAGCTAACCCTTTGCAACAAACCAAGGTCGATGTTGATTCCAACTGTCAATTTATCTACAGGACTCACTTCAACCCCTGGCCCTAATCTGTACAATATAGATTGCAATTTTCGGGTAGAATTCTGCTGAAAAACATAGTCAGCACCCGCTTGAATGAACATCCTTATAATCCTCAAATTCTTGGCTGGATAAAGGCGGTAATTCAATCCAAACCCGAAATCGAACTGACCGTTTATTTCTTCAAGCCTTCCCACAAACGGATTGAACATAATTTGATGACGCCCCATTCGGTAGTAATACGCAGGAGAAATTTGGTACGTAAGATTTGCATTGAACGAGGTGATTGAGAATCCCAACGAGATTCCATGTTCCTTCTGATCATTGAATGCAGTTGAGTCGGCTTCCTGTGCGATAATGGATGTCGAATTCACCATGAAAAACACCGTCATTACGAGCGCAGCGAAGTAATCTCGAGGTTGCTTCGTCCTTCGTCCTCGCAATGACGAAATCAGGGTGTCAAATATTCTTAAGAAGGTCATCGTCTACGAAATTAGGCAATGTGACCTTGAGGCGAGGTTCGTCTTCCATGGCGCGCTTTATCGCAAAAACGGCTTCTTCATTTCGAGCCCAGCTTCTTCGCGAAATTCCGTTGTTCACATCCCAATGAAGCATCATTCGCAATCTACGATCTGCATCATCAGATCCATCTAGCAACATCCCAAAACCACCATTAATCACTTCTCCCCAACCAACACCTCCTCCGTTATGTAGGCTGATCCATGTAGCTCCTCGGAAACCATCTCCAACAAAATTCTGAACGGCCATGTCGGCAGTAAACTGGGATCCATCATAAATATTTGATGTTTCGCGGTACGGAGAATCCGTTCCTGAAACATCATGATGATCACGCCCCAATACAACAGGGCCAATTTTTCCTTCCTTGATTGCTTGGTTGAATGCCGCAGCAATTTTTGTTCTTCCTTCGGCATCGGCATAGAGAATCCGTGCCTGAGACCCAACCACCAATTTATTCTCTTGTGCTTCTTGCACCCAAAGTAAATTATCCTGCAACTGACCACGAATCTCAGATGGTGCACTTAGTAACATCTCCTCAATCACTTGTCCAGCAATGGTGTCGGTTGCTTGAAGGTCCTCAGGCTTCCCGCTTGTACACACCCATCGGAACGGCCCAAAACCATAATCGAAGCACATTGGCCCCATTATGTCTTGAACATAACTTGGGTACCTGAACAATCCTTCTTCCTTACCATTTTCAGCAAAAATGTCGGCTCCCGCCCTTCCCGCTTCTAGTAAGAATGCATTCCCATAATCGAAGAAGTACATCCCGTTGGCGGTAAGCGAATTGATCGCATTTACATGCCGAACCAACGTCTTTTGAATTTCAACCTTGAATGTGGCTGGATCATTGGCCATCAAGTCATTGCTCGCTTCATAACTCATCCCCGCTGGGTAATATCCACCTGCCCATGGGTTATGCAAAGAAGTTTGATCAGAACCCAATTCAACAGTAATTTTTCGTTCTGCCAATCGCTCCCATAGATCAACCACGTTGCCCACAAATGCAATCGAACGCGGTTCGCCTTTGGCTTTCCATTCCAAGGCCAAATCAATGCAAGCATCTAACTCGTAAACCAATTCTTCAACCCAACCTTGACTGTGTCGTTTTTCGGCTGCAACAGCATTTACCTCAGCACAAATTGTAACCGCACCAGCTATGTTTCCTGCTTTTGGTTGGGCACCGCTCATGCCGCCAAGACCTGCCGTTACAAATAGAATTCCGGAGCCTGCCCGTTTGGCTGACTCCCCTCCTGGAAAGGAGGGGTGCCCCGAAGGGGTGGGGTGGTCGATTTCATTCCAGCCAAACTCGGTCTTGATACCATCGAGCACCATTTCTGGTTGTTTAAAGACCTGCTCATTTTCAAATCTGACGACATTAATCCCAAATTCATTCAGGAATTTTGTCCGTTCGTAATCGTAATCCTTTGCAACTACTGATGTATGCACATCACCATCTAATTCAACGGCTATTTTTTCAGATGGACAGTAAAAATCGAGGACATAATTTCCGACACTATGTTGCCTCCTGAATTTTCGACCCTCCAGTTTTGATCCTTGTAAATAGCTCCATAGTTTTGCTTCTGCAGGGGTAAGGTTTTCTCGCAGTTGCTTTCTGAAATACTTTAGCTCAGGTTTATTCATTAGGGTTGAGTCTGATGAATATTTCGACCCCTCCGGCCTTTGGCCACCTCCCCTTTCCAGGGGAGGAGTTGCCACTGCCGCAGACTCCCCTCCAGGAAAGGAGGGGTGCCCCGAAGGGGTGGGGTGGTCATTTTTCTTGCTCAATTCCCTGTACTTTCTCGAAGCATTCAAAACTGTAATGGTAGTACCGTGAACAATGCCTTGTGGCCCAATGTACATGTACGAACCTGCCGTCATCTGGCCATATTGGGTCACACCCAAAGCATTGAATTTTTCCCAATCATCCGGCTTCGAATAATTCGGGATCATCATACCATTTGTAACCACCACCCTTGGCGCATCCTTGTGTGACGGGTACAATCCCATAGGATGACCGCTGTAGATCGCCAACGTCTGCTCATCAGTCATTTCGGAGAGGTACTTCATGGTCAATAAATACTGCGCCCAATTTGAGAAAACAGCTCCATTTCCACCATAGGTTATCAACTCCTGGGGATGTTGAGCTACGGCAGGATCCAAATTATTTTGAATCATCAACATGAGGGCTGCCGCCTGTTCGCATTTAGCCGGATATTCAGAGATTGGACGTGCATGCATGGCGTAATCTGGACAGAAACGGTACATGTAAATACGTCCGTAATTATCCAATTCATTGGCAAATTCCTTTGCCAAAACTTCATGTTGATCTTTTGAAAAATACCGAAGTGCATTTCGAATAGCCAACACCCGCTCTTTCTCAGAAAGAACCTTCTTTCGCTTTGGGGCATGACTTACGGTTGAGTCAAGTGGCTTTGCCGCTGGCAATGAATTCGGAATTCCCTGTTGTATCGCTGATCTAAAATCCATCTGTCAATTAACTAATTGCCTTTTTTCTCAATTCGGCCAGTCCTCTTATTAAACCCATATGGACAATGCTTGCAGCCATTCTTGCAGCAGTAACCCCGCTTTAGCAAGTACTTTTCAGTAAAAATGATGTAGCCTTCTGGACTTTTGTAGAAGTCATCAGGGTCAAGATCGGGCTTACCAAAAGAGTCGTCCATTGGGTTGCAAAGGAACAATATTGATTGCGAACGATTACCTCGGATCTCTCAATGAAATAGAGACATTACCTTCGCGGCATGAGTTACCGACCGAAGACAAAACTGGGCATTTTAGGAGGTGGCCAACTGGGCCGAATGCTGATCCAAGAAACCATCAACCTTGACGTTGATGTACATGTTCTGGATCCCGATGAAAACGCGCCTTGCCGCGACATCGCACATGAATTTACCCACGGTAGCTTCAAGGATTTTGACACGGTAATGCAGTTTGGAAAGGACAAGGATGTCCTGACTATTGAGATTGAGCACGTGAACGTAGATGCCTTGGATGCACTGGAAAAGCAAGGCATAAAAGTCTATCCGCAACCCAACGTAATCAGAATGATTCAAGATAAAGGGGCGCAGAAGGCATTCTACGATTCGCATGACATTCCAACTTCGGAGTATCGGTTGATTGGTGAAAACGAAGCAAAGAATCATGTTGATTTCTTACCTGTTTTTCAGAAACTAAGAACCGGTGGCTACGATGGACGAGGTGTGCAATCCTTGAAAACCGAATCGGATCTTGAAAAGGCGTTTCCGGAAGCTTCCGTTTTGGAAAAAGCAGTTGATCTGGAAAAAGAACTTTCTGTCATCGTTTCTCGAAATGCCAAAGGTGAGATCGCCACATTTCCAACGGTAGAATTGGAATTCAATCCTGTGGCAAACTTGGTTGAGTTCCTTTTCAGTCCAGCAGATGTGTCGGATGAGGTGGAAAAAACTGCTCAGGATTTGGCCAAGAAAGTAGCCGAAAAACTAGAAATCGTGGGCTTACTTGCCGTGGAATTATTCCTTGACAAACAAGGAAATGTCCTCGTAAATGAAATTGCCCCACGACCGCATAATAGTGGCCATCAGAGCATTGAAGGCAATTATACTTCTCAGTTTATGCAGCATTTGCGATCGGTGCTTGACCTCACTTTGGGGAATACTGAAATTGTAAAACCATCTGTGATGGTCAATCTTTTAGGAGAGGACGGACACACTGGCGAAGCCAAGTATGAAGGCCTGGAAGATGTGCTTGCCATGAAAGGTGTGAATGTGCATCTTTACGGAAAGCGGCTCACGAAACCCTTCCGGAAAATGGGGCATGTGACCGTGATAGCAGACACTTTGGACGAGGCCAAAACAATTGCCAAAAGCGTACAGCAAACTTTAAAAGTGATAGCATAGGAATAGAACCGTCATGCTCTCCGCCTCAGGCGGATTCAGCATCTGTTAATATTGTGAGACCCTGAAACAAGTTCGGGGTGACAAACTAATTCCCCCTTCAAAATGGGGTGCCCGAAGGGCGAGGGATTTAAAAAGACGACATGAACAATCCACAGGTAGGAATAATTATGGGCAGCAGTTCTGACTTGAAAGTCATGAAGGATGCTGCGGACGTGCTTAAAGAATTAGGCATCGAATTCGAAATGACCGTGGTTTCTGCACACCGTACTCCAGAGCGCATGTTTGAATACGCAAAGGATGCTGCGGGTCGTGGTTTGAAAGTGATTATTGCCGGTGCCGGTGGTGCTGCGCACTTACCAGGAATGGTCGCCTCTATCACACCACTACCGGTAATCGGAGTTCCAATAAAGAGTTCCAACTCAATAGATGGTTGGGATAGCATCCTTTCTATTCTTCAAATGCCGAATGGCGTACCTGTTGCAACGGTCGCTTTAAATGCTGCTAAGAATGCTGGCATCCTTGCCACTCAGATCATTGGTGCCTCCGATCCTGAAGTTCAGTCTCGTATGTCTGCTTACAAGGAAAGCATGAAAGACAAAGTGATGCAGAGCAAGGATGAGGTTGAGGGTTATTCTTGAATAGATTGATTTTACTTTTTTTATGAAGCCTCCTCAGGGGGCTTTTTAATGTTTACATATGTACTATATTTACGTTTCATAAATATATTTCATATGGCAGTTTTCACCAGTACCTTACCCAACAACCTGCTTGAGCAGCTTGCAGAACGGGCAAAACAGTTTTCACTTCCAAAGAACAAATTGATGGAGAAAGCGCTTCGTATCTATATGCATGAAATCACTAGGGCCGAATACATCGTTTCTTTTAAGCAAGCAGCGAATGACCCTGATATTCTGAAAATTGCTGAGGAAGGGATGACGAATGAACTGAGGAAATCAGACTTGTTATGATTCAAGGAGAGGTTTGGAATGCCAATCTTAATCCAACCGTTGGAAGCGAGCAAGGTGGATTCCGACCAGTAGTAATCGTTAGTGGAAATGCGATGAATGAAAACCTAAATGTGGTGCTTGTATGTCCCATAACCAGCAAAATCAAAAATTATTTAGGGAACGTTATCCTTCAACCGGACGCCTTAAATGGTCTGAAAAAAGTTTCCGAAATTTTGAATATTCATGTTCGATATTTACCAAAGGACAGACTGAAAAAGAAGGTTGGATCCATCAACGAAGTACAACTTTCAGAAACCAAAAAAGGACTGAACGACCTCTTGACGTACTGATCCAACTTCGATAAACCATTAGTTGTAAATTCGGCTGCCGCGGATGAAACAACTATTCATTTCAATTCTACTTCTTACCGTGTCTTGGGACGCTTCGGCACAGGAGAATTTCAGTTTAGGCGCACGCTCTGCTGGCATGGGGCATGCCACGCTTTGTTTAGCCGATGTGTGGGCTTCCCACCACAACCAAGCAGCACTCGGTTATCTTGAAGAAGCTGGGGTAAGCGTCTATTATGAGAATCGCTGGCTCACTTCATCTATGAGTGTGCAAGGCGCAACGGCTGCTTTTCCAACAGGAAAATGGGGCGCAGTTGGTGTAGTTTACTCTCGATTTGGTGATGCCAATTACAACCAAAGCAAGTACGGCTTGACGTACGGAGTTCGCTTGGCAAAAGGTTTCTCCATGGGAGTTGGCCTTAATTATCACGACACACGGTTAGGCGAAGGCTACGGCAACAAAGGGAATTTTGTAGCTGAGATTGGCGTACTTGGGCAAATTGGAAAAAAGGTCAGAATTGGATTTCATGCGTACAATTTGAGTCGAGCTGTTTTGGTTCAGGATAGCCTAAACAATGACCGACTTCCAATGATTTTTCGTCTTGGCGCGATGTATACATTCAGCGAAAAAGTACTGGTGAGTTTGGAAGCAGAGAAAGACCTCGATCTTCCGGCTATCGTAAGACTGGGTGTGGAGTATCGGCCCGTTGACCTTCTTTATATACGAGTTGGTTTCAACACGCAACCGTTTGCACCGAGTATCGGATTAGGATTTCATTTTAAGGGTTTTCGATTGGATGTGGCTTCAACGATCCATCCTATATTGGGCGTTTCGCCACAAGGCTCGCTCACGTACAATTTTGCGTTGAAAAAGAAAAAGGATCCGGTGACGTACACAGTCATACCACCTGAAGGCCCAGCCGAAGATTAATCCATGAAAAAGCTGCTGGTCATTGGAGCTTGTTTGCTGCCAACATTTCTGTTGGCTCAGATAACCGAGGATCCGAAGCAACAGAACGCCCTTGAAACCAGCGTAGAAACCATCGCTGAAACCACCGAAGAAGAACTTGACTACAACACCCTGATTGAAGGTTTAGTCGAGTATTCAGAGAATCCAATCAACTTAAATAGGTCGGATGCAGAAGCGCTAAGAGAGCTTGGCCTCCTTGATGAAGTTGCTGTAGCTGCGTTGATTGACCACATCAATGCCCATGGTAAATTGATGAGCCTACTCGAACTGCAATCCATTAGAGGTTTTAATCTAAGTACCATTCGAGCAATTATGCCTTTTGTAAAAGTGGATGGCGATGACTCCCGTCCCAGATTCACTATTCGTGAAATGTTCAAGGAAGGAAAGCATGAAGTTTTTCTGCGCTATCAGCAAGTTCTAGAAGAACAAGAAGGCTACAGCCCAATTGATGACTCACTTTTAGCCGAGAACCCAAATCGCAGATATCCGGGCGACCCTTTTCGACTTTATGCTCGTTATCGATTCAAGTATTCGAATAAGATTAGTTGGGGTGTGACTATGGAGAAAGATCCCGGTGAAGAGTTTTTCGTGGGATCGAAAAAGCAAGGGTTCGACTATTACAGCGCGCACTTCTTCATGAAAAACTTTGGGGTTTTGAAGGCGTTGGCGATTGGTGATTTTCAAGCACAATTCGGTCAAGGCTTGACTTTTTCAAGTGGCCTTGCTTTTGGAAAGTCTGCAGATGCGGTTGGTATAAAACGAAATTCCCCTGGCCTAAAGCCATATACATCGGTAGACGAAAACCGTTTTCTAAGAGGTGTTGGATCCACAGTTAAGTTTAAGAATTTTGAGATTACAGCCTTTGGATCATACAAGACCATTGATGCGTCCGTTGCCAACTCTGATACAGCTTTAGACGCAGAAGATCTTGTGTTTACTTCCTTTCAGCAGAGTGGATTTCATCGTACACAAAGCGAATTGGCTGGTGAAGATGCGATTACCGAAATCATTTACGGTGGACATGCTGCCTACAAAAATCACCGGCTAAATGTGGGGATCACGGCCGTTGGTTATCAGTTTTCAGGAAATGTAAATCGCACGGACGCGCTCTACAACAAGTACCGATTTGAAGGAAAGGGCAACGCCAACTTCGGAATTGATTACAGCTACATCTGGCGCAACTTCAACTTTTTCGGAGAGACTTCCATCGGAATGAATGGCGGAATGGCAACTCTCAACGGACTGTTTATGACCGTTGATCCGAAACTCACTATTGTTGGTTTACATC
>JBLFWJ010000006.1:0-38510 GCA_047611425.1 Bacteroidia bacterium
TTTAATTGGTTCCAAGTGAACCTTAAATATTTGATGGCGCTCAATCAAATCTGGCATATCAACGTAAATCTGACGATCAAAACGGCCGGCTCTCATCAATGCACGATCTAGAATATCAGCACGATTAGTTGCAGCTATAATAATCACACCGCTGTTCGTACCAAACCCATCCATTTCTGTAAGCAACTGATTCAGCGTGTTTTCCCGTTCATCATTTGCACCTTGAGAAACGCTCTTTCCTCTTGCTCGGCCAATCGCATCAATCTCATCAATAAAGATGATGGATGGTGCTTTTTCCTTAGCCTGCTTGAATAGGTCACGAACACGACTTGCTCCTACTCCTACAAACATCTCCACGAAGTCGGACCCCGAAAGTGAGAAGAATGGAACTTTTGCCTCTCCTGCCACGGCTTTTGCTAGCAACGTCTTACCCGTTCCTGGAGGACCAACTAGCAATGCTCCTTTTGGAATTTTCGCCCCAAGTTTGGTGTACTTCTCCGGTCCGGTCAAGAAGTCTACAATCTCCTTTACTTCAATTTTAGCTTCTTCTAATCCTGCAACGTCATCAAACGTCACGTTCACACTTGTATCCTTATCAAATAGGGTCGCCTTCGATTTTCCAATGTTGAATAATTGGCCGCCACCGCCACCGGCACCGCCACTCATTCTTCGCATTATGAAAATCCAAAGACCAATCATAACTGCGATTGGAATAACCCATCCTAAAATTTCTCGACCCCAATTTTCTTGCTTGAGGTATTGAACTGAAATTTCATCTGAACTGGTAATGCCTTCCTGCGCTTCATCCAGCTTATTCTCAAATGTTTCAACAGAACCGATGTCGAAAACAAAATGCGGCCCTTTGTTTACGCCATCAGAAAACTTACGCTCAGAAACCTCTTTGTACTTATCTGTAGCAAGCTTTTCCTCCTTGATAAATACTTGTGCGGTCTCCTTATTAACCACATTGATTTTATCAACATCACCATCCTTCAACATCACCTCAAAATCCTTCCAGTTGGTTGATTCGAGAGTAGCCATGCCAGGTAAAAGTGTCATTCCGATGAATACCACCGCGATGAGCACATAGACCCAGTAAAAGTTGAAATTGAATTGAAATCCGGATTTCCCGTCTTTCTTTTTCTTATCGTCTGACATTAGTTGTTCTTTATCTTCAGAACGGAATTAGTCCTGATCTTCGTATTCAGTAAGTTCGGCATCGGCCCAAAGTCGCTCGATATCGTAGAATTCTCTTGCCTGATTCTTGAAAATATGGCAAGCAACCGATACATAGTCAACCAACACCCATTCGGCATTGCTTAATCCTTCCGTATGCCACGGTTTTTCGCTCATTTCAATTCGAGCATTTTCTTCAATACCGCCTGCAATTGCCGATACATGCGTGTTTGAGTCGCCTGTACAAATGACATAATAATCGCAGATCGCATTTTGGATTTTCCTTAGATCAAGAACGGTAATATCCTTTCCTTTCTTGTCTCTGATGCCTTCAACAATACAACTTACTAGTTGTTCGCTCGAGCCGCCTTTTAGGCCTTTTTTCATTCAATACTGATTAGATTTGCAAAAGTAGTATTCTTTAGCAAGCCTGTGACCACCTCAAAGCCAATAGGATCGGCCGTTTTACGGTACGAAAACGTTGCCAGCACGAACGCAACGGCAGCAGATCTTTTAAGGCGAAAAGAAGTTGAAAATGGTGCCGTCATTATTGCGAAAAACCAGTCTGAAGGAAAGGGACAACGAGGCAATAATTGGTCAAGTGAACATGGTAAGAACCTGCTTTGCAGTTTAGTACTAACTCCTGTCGGGTTGAAGGCCACCAACCAGTTTTTACTTTCTGCAGTAGCCGCCTTAGCAGTACAACACACGGTAGCCATGATGTTGACTGAAGGACAAACCTCTGAAACGGCAAAAATTAAATGGCCCAACGATGTGTTGATCAACAACAAGAAAGTGGCCGGAATTCTAATTGAAAATAGCGTTCAGTCAAATGAGATCTCATCATCAATTATTGGAATTGGAATTAATGTGAGTCAGACCGAATTTGATGGTTTACCGCATGCTTCTTCCCTTTTCCGTTTCATGAAAAGTGAATTGGAGATAGAAGATGTGCTAGAAATCTTAATCGCCAACCTGAACGCGTTCTACAATTTAATCTCCGTTGATCCATCTTTACTTATCGAGTTATTCAAGGATCATTTATTCGCAAGACATACTTGGGTAGACCTTGATTTCAACGGCCAACAGGAAGAATTCAGAATATTGGGAATAGAGGAAGACGGTCGGCTAAAGATCGAAGACCGTTCATTTAGAACCTCATCCGTTCATCACCACGAGGTAAAGTGGATGGACTTTCAATAATTTACTGGGCAACCATCCATTTGGACGGGTCCAACCTCCATGACTTTAGTGATTCCAAAACGGATTCACTCACGTATCCACTTTCAACAGCTTGTGGAATGAGATTGTCATAGTCACTCAATGTGACCAACTTACAATTCGCATCAGCGAAATTGTCATCGGCAGTTTTGAAACCGTAGGTAAATACGGCCACCATTCCAACGACTTCACAACCGTGTTCTCGAAGTGCTTTTACAGCTTTTAAACTGCTTCCTCCGGTTGATATCAGATCTTCGATAACGACAACCTTACTTCCCTTTTCAACCTGACCTTCAATCTGATTGCCTAGCCCATGCTCTTTCGGTTTAGGTCGAACATAGCAATACGGAAGATTCAATTCCTCGGCAACCATTATCCCTTGTGCGATGGCTCCGGTGGCAACACCAGCAACCGACTCAGCTTCAGGAAAATGAGCCTTCACAGCTTCGGCCAATCCTTTCATCACAATTCCTCTTTCCAAAGGAAAAGAAAGCACTTTTCTGTTGTCGCAATAGATTGGACTTTTCCAACCAGAAGCCCATGTAAAAGGGTTATCAGGACTGAGTTTTACGGCTTCTACCTTTAGAAGTAGATCGGCTACATTCGCGGCACTTTCAATAGAGTGAATTGGCATGGCGCAAACTTATGAAGTTTTCATCGGAGACGGGAGAATCTGCTTCGCAGATGATGCTAAAAATGCGACTAATAATTCGTCAATCATCTCCAATCCGAATAAGGAAGAATTGATTAATTCCATCGTTTTATTGGAGCGAAGAAGGGCTAATGAAATTTGGATTGTTGGAGACGTGAAATCCAATTGGGAAAACTTCAATTCAGCGTACCACTTGATTGAGGCTGCTGGTGGATTGGTGTCTAATTCTGAAGGTCTTTGGTTATTCATTCATCGCAATGGAAAGTGGGATCTGCCAAAAGGAAAATTGGAAAGCTTTGAGCAACCAGAAGAAGCTGGAACAAGAGAGGTAAGCGAAGAGTGCGGTATTTGCGAGCCTGACCTAGAAAAGGAATTGGTTAGAACGTACCACACATATTCTCAACATGGTCAGCGGGTTTTGAAAAGAACGTATTGGTACTTGATGAATTATAAAGGAAACGAGGAACCTAAACCTCAAAAAGAGGAAGGAATTGATGAAGTGATTTGGGTTGAAAAGGATGAAATTCCTAGGCTACTAGAGGATTGTTTTCCTTCAATAATTAGAGTCGTGGAAGCCGCTTTTCTTCTTCCCGACTGAATGACCTTTCTTGTCCTTTTCCTTTTGCTCGAAAAGGACTTTATCCAAACCGCGTGAAGGTTCAGTAACCTGATATTTCAAGATCTCACCCGTTGGGCCAAGTAAGATGTATCTCGGAATCGACCGAATATCGTAGTCTTCAAGAATTTTTGAAGTTCGGTCAATCCGTACAACGGGCCAATCCAACCCTTCTTTCTGAGTAAAATCCCAGACGGTACTTCTTACCTCATTCACCATAAAGCTGATAATCTGATATTGAGGGTATTCCTTCATCAGACTTGGAAGAATTATGGTTTCGCGTTCGCAAAGTCCATTTCCAACCATACTAAACTCGATAAGTAAAGGCTTGCCCTCAAAGGCTTTTAGAGAAACTAGATCCCCATTTACAGTTCGTGCGTAGAATTCTGGAGCCTTTTGCCCTTCCATGAATCGGCCGTGCTTCCATGCCAAATTCTTGGCCACCTTTCCTAAATCACTGTTTGAGGAATACTCGGAAAACCGCTTAAGCATTTCCACCAATTTCTCTTGTTCATATATTCCGGTACCGCAAAGATTCGCAAGGCCTTTGACGTAGTTGGCCTGTTTGCGTTCTGTGTCATCCATGTACGGTTCATCAGCAAGCAATGTCTGAAATGCTCCGTCTGGTTCAGGTAGTTTGAAGGCTTTTCGAAATTCTGTTCCGCGCTCTCCTGTTGCCAACTTGGATAAGGATTTAGCATAGAATTGCTGGAAGAACTGCATGAATTCCAGATTACTGTAAAGCATCTTTCGACCTTTCAGATAATCCTTAAACAGGTATTCGGGTTTTCTAGAATTTGCCAATTCAATATTTGCGATTGAATATTCTATATGCTCAGCTAAAAACCCAGTGGCATTGCCATAAACCGAGTCCATCTCATGTTTAAACTTCTCGACCTTTTTGCCAAGAACAATGGTCGCTTTTCGAAGCATAAATAGCTCGTATTGAGCCACCATAAACGCATCAATTCGAGCATTAACCTCACTTATTTCCCTATTTAGTTTCGCTCCTGGCGAATCAAGAAAATCTGGTATTAAGTTAAATGTTCCTCGAAATGGCAATTCGATTTCCTCGTTGGGCCATATTAAATCAAAGTTGATTTGAAGCCCCTTATCTGGCGATAGATAAAAATCATACCTAAAATCCTCCACCTGCACCCATGCGTAGGTCACTTCCTCTAGATTAACCGAGAACGAAAAAGCTCCATTCTGCTCAACCGTGTTCTGCTCAAGAATCACTTCACGATACGAGATTAGATCGTCATACGCCATGAGTTTGATGGCCATTCCTTTGCAATTCAGGCATTCGCCCGAAAGCGTAGTTTGACCAGCAAAGCCAGATAAACTCAATAAAACGGAAAGAAGTAAAAGAGGGATTCGGGTCATAGGCATTATTGCGACTGAAGTCTTTAATAGGTAGCAAAGTGGATTTTTTTGCTAGTCGAGGCATTTTTCATTTGCATAGCCGTAGCTACGGAAATGAAAAATAACGTGGAGTAGCGAAAAAAGACTTTTGTTGTCATCCGAATTTAGTCGTGTTAATGTCTACTCAGCGTTTGGTCATGTCCAGCCCAGTGGGAACAAACTTGGCAACATCTCCACCGTTGGCGAGGATATCACGGACAATCGTGGAATTTATTGCAGACAGTTCTGGTTCAGAAAGAAGAAAAACAGTTTCAAGATTTGGATGCATGGCTCGATTCATCTGTCCGATTCCTCGTTCAAACTCAAAATCGGCCGAGGTTCTCAAACCACGAACGATAAAGTTCGAACCAACCTTTTTACAATAGTCTACCGTTAGTCCAGAATACTCTTCAACCGTTACATTTCCCAAATCTGCCACAGCCTCTTGAATCATCTCCTTTCTTCGTTCCAACGAGAAGAAATACTTCTTGGTAGAATTGGTTCCTATGGCCACAATTAACTGATCGAACATGACACTTGCTCGTGTAATAATGTCTTGATGCCCTTTGGTAATTGGATCAAAAGATCCTGGAAAGATTGCGATTCTTGTTGAAGACATGTGGCTAAGTTACAGCTCAATCTCCTTTTCAGTAAACTGGATTCCATTCTCGGCCAATTCATCCAAAATGGAATTATAAGCTTCCGGCTTAAGCGGCATGATCACACCTTTTTGGGAAATGCGTCCATTGATCATCATCCGAGTCGCAATCGCTAGCGGCAGGCCAACTGTTTTTGCCATGGCTGTGTTTTCCATGTCATCACCAATGCAAACCATACTCGACTCAAGTTTGTGTTTCACACCGTTTAGTGTGTAACCGAACTTGTGCCACATCACAATCATGTCCTTATCCTTTGGGTCTAGTGTCCACACCTTCTTTAGTATGGTTTCAAGAATGAAGGCAGGACTAGCATCATGTTCCAACCCAATCTTCTCTTCAGAGAAAATACCAGCCGCTTTAAGCCGATCCATTACGTCCATGTCCTGTGGAATGGACAGGTAATGTGCAAGCTTCAATTCAACAGAATCAGATGGGTGATAAGGCAAAAATGTATTGATGAACTCGCGATGACTCATGTCCTTACTACCTTCTAACGTGTAGCTGTCGTCTGTTGCTCCAATCATCACAAACACGTTCCAAGATCGACAGTAACCAGGTCTTCTCAGTGTTCCTCGAAAGATGGTCTGAACATCTTCTAAACCATAAACCTCTCTATATGAAAGCGAATCCCGATTTGCGTAGCCTTCAAATCGACCTATTCCCTCAATGTCAATAAACTCTGTTCTTCGGAACACGCGCTGATATGGAATGTACTTGTATTTGCCTTCTTGCAAGAATTTGACTGCGCTACCTTGGCCCGCCAATACAACATTTCGAGGATTCCAAGTGAACTTGTAATTCCAAGGCTCATTCTCGCATTCTGGCGCCAATAAACCTCCCGTGAACGACTCAAATTGATGGATCTTCCCTCCTTTCTCTCTTATTCCATCCAATACGCGCATGGCCGAAATATGATCGATACCGGGATCAACTCCAATCTCATTCATTATCGTAACGCCTGCTTCAACCGCCTCGTCATTCAACGCCTTCATCTCTGGTGATATGTACGAAGCCGTACTCATATTCTTTTTGAATCGGATGCAATCCTTGGCAACACTAACGTGCATGTGTGCAGGCAGCATACTCACAATATGGTCGTGTTCCTGAATTGCTTTTTGTCGCAATTCATCATTATTCACATCAAACTTCAGCGAAGATCCATTCGGATGCCCACTAACCTTTCGGTCACACAGGTCCTTTGAAATATCCGCTACCGTTATTTTCCAGCCTTGTTCATCAGAATGCTCAAGAAAATATTTGATTAATGATGTACACGATCGCCCCGCCCCTATTACAAGTATCCTTTTCATGTGTTCGACTCAGCTGTTTTAACGGTCACATGAAACTCAGCTCAATTCACGATTCAATCGATCGGAACTCGGTTTCGTTTCATAGTGGCGAATTTAAATGTTCATCAAACCGAAGCGAAGAATCTCGCCAGAGGATTTCACTTGTTGTTAACAACCGGACGAATTTGACATCTAACTTTGAGGCCATGAAGAATCTTCAACTCACAATTGCTGCCATTATCGGTTTTTTGGGCGTGGCTTTAGGCGCCATGGGGGCGCATGCACTTAAAGATGAACTCGGGCCAGTCGGTGTCAACTCGTACCTAACTGGAGTTCGGTATCTATTTTACCACGTATTTGCCATAATGTTGATGCATGCCCTATCGGGGAAGATCTCAGACAAGTTGGCCAAACTGGCTGGATGGTTCTTTATAATAGGTATCGTCCTCTTTTCGGGTTCGATCTTCCTTTTAAGTACAATCCCGGTTCATGGTATGGAAGCTATGAGAACGCTCGGCCCCGTTACTCCAATTGGTGGGTTGCTTTTTATGGTTGGCTGGGTAATAGCTGCCGTGGGTTTTGTAAAAGGAAATTGATGAATCTCTAAATGTTAGATCGACACTAATAAGTTGATCAAATTGACCCGTTTTCAACCTGATTCAGAACAGGTCATTCCCTTAAATAGGTTTATCTTCGCGCCCCTAATTTCAAAAATGGACATTCATGAATGAATATGGAAGAAGGAAAGAAGGCGCAACTGTAGCCGACTTAGGTCTTACCAACGTTGCTGCAGCTTATTGGAACTTAACGCCAGCCGAACTTGTTGAAGAAACAATTCTACTTGGACAAGGGCAATTGACTGACAACGGTGCTTTAGCCGTTGATACCGGTGAATTCACTGGTAGATCACCAAAAGACCGTTTTGTGGTTGCAGACGAGATGACCAACGAGACTGTTTGGTGGGGAAATATCAACATCAAATTTGATGCTGGTAAGTTCGACCAGTTGTACGACAAGGTTTGTGCATACTTGGGCGGAAAAGAAATTTACGTTCGTGATAGCTACGCTTGCGCGGATGACAACCACAGATTGAATGTTCGTGTTGCGACTGAATTGCCTTGGAGCAACCTTTTTTGCAGCAACCTTTTCCTTCGACCGACTGGCGAAGAAGTAGACAACTTTGATCCAGAATGGACAATCGTTTGTGCACCAGGTTTCAAAGCTGACCCTGCAAAGGACGGTACGAGACAACACAACTTTTCAATCCTAAACTTCACCAAGAAGATTATCTTGATCGGTGGTACGGCTTACACAGGAGAGATGAAGAAGGGCATCTTCTCTGTATTGAATTACATTCTTCCGCAGGAACGAAATGTATTGAGCATGCACTGTTCAGCCAACGTTGGCGAAGATGGTGACACAGCTATTTTCTTCGGTCTTTCTGGAACTGGAAAAACAACATTGAGTGCTGATCCTGAGCGTAAGCTTATTGGAGATGACGAGCACGGTTGGGATGGTGATACCGTATTCAACTTTGAAGGTGGATGCTACGCTAAGTGCATCGACTTAACTCGTGAGCAAGAGCCTCAGATTTGGGATGCTATCAAGTTTGGAGCATTGGTTGAGAACACTGAGTTCCATGAGGGAACTTCTACTGTTGATTACTCAAACGTTAAAAAGACTCAGAATACGAGAGTCGCGTATCCGATCCATCACATTGATAATGTGGTAACGCCATCTTTGGCTAAGAATCCTAAGAATATCTTCTTTCTTACTTGCGATGCTTTCGGTGTTTTGCCTCCGATAAGTAAGTTGACTGCTGGACAGGCGATGTACCATTTCATCTCAGGTTACACGGCAAAAGTTGCTGGAACGGAGGTTGGAGTTGTTGATCCTGAACAAACGTTCTCAGCTTGTTTCGGTGCGGCATTCTTGCCTCTACACCCGACCAAGTACGCTGAACTTTTGGGAACGAAGATGAAGGAGCACAACGTAAATGTTTGGTTGGTTAATACTGGCTGGTCTGGGGGTGCATTTGGTACGGGAGAGCGAATGAGCTTGAAGTACACAAGAGCGATGATCACTGCGGCTATGCAAGGAAGGCTTGACAACGTTGAATTCATCAACCACCCAGTATTTGGATTGGCTATGCCAACTGAATGTGCTGGTGCGCCAAGCGAATTGCTTAATCCAAGGGACACTTGGACTGACAAGGACGCTTACGACAACACAGCAAACAAATTGGCTGCGTCTTTCGTGGAGAACTTCGAAAAATATGCGGATAACGCCAATGACGAGATCATGGCTGCAGCACCAAAAGTAGGCGCAACAGCATAAGTCATTTCAAATAACATTTCAGAAAACCCTTTCGAATTTCGAAGGGGTTTTCTTTTGGATCAAACTTCCATTTTCACTTACCTAAATTTGCAAGATGCACACTTTTTATAGTCCAGACCTAGTCAGCGGTGGCAGCAGACTCAGCCAAGAAGAATCACATCATTGCGCTAAAGTTCTTCGACTAAATGCAGGCGAAGAGATTCGGTTGATTGATGGAAAAGGAATAATTGCAGAAGCCATCATCACCAATCCAAACGGCAAGTCGACTGAATTTAGGATTACCAAATCACAGTCATTTGAACGACCTGAAAAGCAATGTAGCATTGCCATTGCCCCTACAAAGAGCAATGATCGTTTTGAATTCTTTTTAGAAAAGGCAGTGGAATTGGGTGTTGATCGAATCATTCCCATTCTGTGCAAAAGGTCGGAACGAAAAAACTTGAAACATGAACGAATGGAGAAGATCGTAATGGCGGCAACGAAGCAGTCACTAAGACCATTTCTTCCAGAGATTCTTCCGCTTACCAAGTTTGAGAAATTGGAAAATATTGCCTCGGAAGCTTCGATGTTCATCGCTCATTGCGAGGATGGCGATAAGACCGAAGTTTCAGCTGTTAACGAAAAGCATGCATTGGTTTTGATTGGCCCTG
Organism: Bacteroidia bacterium; assembly: GCA_047611425.1. Taxonomy (GTDB): domain Bacteria; phylum Bacteroidota; class Bacteroidia; order UBA10329; family UBA10329; genus JBLFWJ01. Next base: position 10,005 of record JBLFWJ010000006.1, read on the forward strand.
AGGGAGATTTTACGCCTGAAGAAATTGAGATGGCCAACAAATGGGGTGCAAAGCCGTTGAGCTTAGGCACCAACCGATTACGTACGGAAACCGCTGGTATATTCGCGGCATCTATGATCTGCAAAAACGAAAGCTAAATGATCCGATTATTCCTTTTTACATTGATGATTGGATTTGGGCTTCAAGGATCCGCACAAAAATTAAAACTTGGCTTGCTTCAGTATGGCGGTGGTGGTGATTGGTATGCCAACCTAGCAACATCTCTACCCAATTTAGCCGAGTACGCTAACTCAAATTTGGGTACTGATTTCGACACCGAACAAGGAATTGTGGAAGTGGGTTCGAAGGAATTATTCAGCTACGCTTTTGTGCACATGACCGGTCATGGAAATGTGATTTTCTCGGATAACGATGCCCGAAATTTGAGGGAGTATCTTCTGTCCGGTGGGTTCCTCCACATTGATGATAACTACGGAATGGACGAATACATCCGTCCTGAATTAAGCAAGGTCTTTCCTGAATTGGAATTGGTTGAACTGCCTTTTGATCATCCTGTGTACAAGCAGAAATATGCTTTTCCAACGGGACTTCCGAAAGTGCACGTGCATGATGACAAAAGCCCAAAGGGTCTGGGATTGATACACGAAGGCCGACTGGTTGTTTTCTACTCGGTTGAGTGTGACCTTGGAGACGGCTGGGAGTCACCAGACGTGCACAACGACTCACAATCTACACGAGAGAAGGCGCTAAAAATGGGATGCAATCTTCTACAATATGTGCTTTTGGGGGACGACCCAGATGCTTACATGAATTGATCGGGATCCACGTCTTTCAAGAAGTCAGCGCTTGCTTTCATGTGAGCTGACATCACCTCATCTTTTTCTAAAAACGGCACGTGTTTTCTGTATTCGGAAAACAGTCTTTCCAGTGAATCGGAAGTGCGAGTTGGCCGTCTAAAATCCAATGCTTGCGCGGCAGTAAACAATTCAATTCCTAAAACCTGAAGGACATTATTAACTACTTGATAAGCTTTGGTCGCTCCATTTGCGCCCATGCTCACATGGTCTTCTTGTCCATTGCTACTCACGATAGAATCGACAGAAGCAGGAGTTGCCAACTGTTTGTTCTGGCTAACAATTGACGCTGCTGTGTATTGTGGAATCATAAAACCAGAATTCACACCTGGCTCCTTCGATAGATAAACCGGTAGGTCTCGCTCACCCGAAATCAGTTTGTAGGTTCTTCGTTCGGAAATGCTGGCATATTCCGAAAGCGCAATTGCCATACAATCCATCGCTAAAGCCAACGGTTGGCCATGAAAATTTCCAGCGGAAACGACCATGTCTTCTTCTTCGAAAACCAGTGGGTTATCAGAAACGGAATCTATTTCTTTCAAGATTGTGTTGGATACATAATCAAGCAAGTCGTGCGAAGCACCGTGAACTTGAGGCATACACCTAAAGGAGTATGGATCCTGCACCTGGCTTTTATCAACTTTCCTAATTCCTGAATTATCAACGGCTTTCAAAATTCTACCTGCAGATTTGATTTGACCAGAATGAGGTCTGCTCAAATGAACCGCTGGATGAAATGCGGCTTCCAAACCATGAAATGCCTCCAACGATAAAGCGCCTAATAGATCGGCCCATTTCCCAATTTTATCCGCAAGAAACATTGAATGAACTCCGAAAGCAGACATGAATTGCGTGCCATTCAAAAGGGCCAACCCTTCTTTCATTTCCAGTTTCAAAGGTGTCAAGTTGAGCTTAGAAAGCGCCTCAAAACTTGTCATTCGGTCTTGACCTATCCATACTTCACCCTCACCAATTAATGGCAACGACATATGGGCCAAAGGCGCAAGATCCCCAGAAGCACCCAGTGATCCTTGGGAATAAACAATCGGTCGTACACCTGCATTGTAAAGATCACAGAGTCGCTCGACCACTTGTAGTCGAATGCCAGAATGACCCAGAGCCAATGATCTAACCTTAAGCATCATCATCAGACCAACAATTTCAGAATCAATCTCTGCTCCTGTGCCACATGCGTGTGATCGTATCAAATTGTGTTGAAGATCAGACAAACGATCATCCGGAACCAGCGTATTGCACAAAGACCCGAAGCCAGTATTCACCCCATAAATAGGTCGGTCTGCTGCGGCTGCCTTCTTTTCTAAAAATTTTCGTGACGCAACTATTCTTTGAATTTGATCCTGATCAAGAGTCAATTTCTCATTGCCGTTTTGACCAAATAAGCGACTAATCAACGATTCAGACATGTTCATTTATTGGAAAAGAATTTCCGCGAATTTCAGCAATTAAAGAGGGTAATGAAAGTGGGAACTATGAAGTCAGATTCCTTTCCTGCATCACCTCGCACATCGGGCGATTTTCAATTTTAGACTGTACCCACGAAGGAAGGTCTAACGTGCTTAAGGCATTTCGCTCACCTGGTTCGTAACTCACTTGATCAAGATCGTTCTTTAGCTGAACTAAATGTTCCTGCAACTCAGCCTCAAAGCTTACCCTCGAGTGCTTCTTCATGAACTTAAGCATAAGGTTTTCAAATTCGTACAAACCCTCGAGTTTGTTCAGATATCGATTTGTCGATCTTGCCAAATACTCAAGCAATTCGCTTCTTCCTAACTCAAACTGAAGAATCATGGTAAGCAGTCTGGTTGAGGCATGCAGATCTTGAATCGACTTAATTGCCGTGTCGTTAATAATCTTGTTCAACCACCTTAAAGCGGGTGAAAATTCTCCAATGGACGTGTAGAAGTAGCTAACATTATAGTAAAGGTGTAGCACCGGAAACGGCCTTCCTTTCACCATGATTTCATCAAGGTTTTCGACAACACGATCGACCACCGCTAAGCCTTCATCTTTTCTTCCAAGATGAACACACAATGCCAACTCGGCCATGGCTGTTTGTATTAACACTCGAACCTCCATTTCCTTCGTGAATTTGAAGGCTTTTTCGTTTTCTAATCCTTTTAATTCACCTATTAAATTATCTACCTCTTCATACTTTTCAAGCTTTAGAGCAATAGGAATCAAGTTACTCGTAGCCGTGAAAATATTAAGGTAATCGCCTTGCTCAAGCTTCTCTCTACTCTGAAGTAACTCCTTTAACTCCGTTCGAAACTCGTAAGCCTTCTCCCAGTTTCCATTGACCTTATTGTACTGCGCATGTATGTTAAGATAAATGGATTGTGAACGAGGAGTGAGAGCCCTATCCCTTTGTTTAAGAGCAAACTGATTCACAATTTGATCATTGGTCTTGTAATTTTCGTTCTTCCTTTCAATTCCGACCTTGTAGTAGTTATTGAATAGCTTGTGTTGAAGATCCTGATATTCTCTTTCATTCTGGAGCATACCCAACCGCTCATAATATTCTTCACTTATTCGATCAATATCGGCCTCGTCCTTTCCTACGAAGAATTCTACCGCCAACATTTTTGACTCCCACTCAAGAACCTCAAGCATAATCCCATGCCGACCATGAGCTTCTGAAACTCTTCTAAGCTTTCGTAAGATCAATTTGCATTGCGAGACCAATCTCTTTTCAAAAAGAAACTGCAAGTCTTGAAGTAATCCAGTAAGCTGTGCATCTACAGACCATTTCGCATGGTAAGTACGCATTGCCTTTAGAATCATTAAATGAAGATGGTTCTTGGTAACCGATAGCTGCTCTAAAACCTTTTCGCCTTCAAATTCCTCGTAAATCTTCGATTCTTCATACTCCCGCATTTTTGCAATGAGGTTGAATAATCGAAATAGAATGCTGTCCTTCTTTTGCATTCCAGCATGCAGTTTGAAATACCTTTTCTCATTTAGATCCAAGGATTTAATCAAATCGAATACTGGGTGCTTTCTGGCCATTATCTGTAAATTAGGTAACAGAATGAAGTTTAAGCGAAAACGATAAACTTATTTCAACGGGAAATTAAGAATATTATTTAAATCTTGGTTTCACTATTCCCAATATAGGTGGCAATTATCGATAACCAACATACCAAACAGAAACCGTAGAGCAAGTTTCCTTAGAATTTAGTCGTCAACTATCTAATAATAATTAACGTCCCATTTGGACAACGTTTTGAGCTTTTCCAGATCTGAATATTAATAAGATGCTTCTATTGGGTGTGCCAAAACAGAATTTGAAAGTTATGTTTGAATCAGGATTTCCATCCTGAGATTGTGGTCTGTTATGATCATTAAGTTAAAGGTTAATCGTTGTTCAATGGATCGCAATTTAGGCTCGACACTTGTGTCGAGCCTTACTTTTTTAAAGAAGTAAAGGACCTTTTTTCTTGCACTGATAAAGCTCTATCTGCTTTTCTTCACAACCAAGTCTCAAGCGTTTTAATTCTCCGTAATTCAAATTCTGTCCAACCACAACCTGAGTTGGGCCAACAACTTCAAGAATTGAATTCCAATTGTTCTTTTCGCTCCCTGAAATTATTATTCGATCTACTTCCAACTTTGGAGTTGAATTGATTTTTATTGGGGCTATCCAGATTGTCTCTCCTCTATATTTAAACAGGTTACCAAGACTCGAAAAAGCTGAATCAACAGTCGTAACAGTTTTGGCTTCGCTCAATCCGCGAGCCCACCAGTTATGCTCTACATGAAACAACATGGCATTCTTATCCTGAACGAGCCCCGAATTTGCAATGAACATATGGTCTGTGCCGGCAATTAAGTCCATCGCAAACCCCTTTCGTGCATTGTAAATAATCAAAGCCTCCTGGTTCTGTTGATCTATAGTTTCGTGAATTTGAAAAACCAAGAAAACGCCCATACAACTAAGCGCTACATAGATTAATCGAAAATGACGCTCCATAATCAAAACGAATATTGAAATAAGAGCAGTGTAAATCATTCCGGTTTCAATAACAGTTATGTCGATACCCTGTAGCATCGAGAATGGGAGTGATTCAATGAGGATGACAAACTCGTTTAATAGCCAGGCAAGCCACTTCAACACAATTGCCAATGGCTCCTTAAGCAATGGAATCCAACCAAGCCCGAAGAATGCCATACCTGCATACATTATAAAAGTCGCAAGCGGTATCACCACCCAATTAGAGAACAGAAAATAATTGGGAAATTGATGAAAGTAGAGCAAACCCAATGGAAACGTTGCAACCTGAGCTGCAATTGAAACGCAAGTAATGTTCCAAGCCCAATCCAAAAAACGGTTTTTAACCACAACTTGAGAAAACAACCAAGGATGAATAAAGACGATACCAAGCACTGCCGCATATGAGAGCTGAAAGCCAACTTGCATTATCAGGTATGGATCAAAGAGCAACAGAAGGAAAGCCGATGCTGTTAGTGTATTGTAAATATTTGAGTAACGCTTACTAGCCCGTGCCCAAGCAACAAAACTGAACATAATAGATGCCCTAAACACTGATGCTGACATCCCCGTTAGTGCTGCGTATGAAAGCAAAAGCCCTATAACGAGAAAGGCACGAATCATATCTCCATGTTTGACCTTGGTTAGAAAGCCAAAAAGCATCATAATCATAGTATAGAGTATTCCAACATGGAGGCCGGAAACAGCCAAAACATGCATGGCACCAGCACCTGCAAACGCCCTCGTTGTCTCTGGGTCGAGTTCTTGTTTGTACCCAAGCGTTAAGGCAGCAACGATTGCCCGTTCATTCTCGCTAAAAATATTCCGGTCAAGCTGATTAAGAAGGATTGTCCGTAGGTCAGCAAGAGATCCGAGCAAATTAAAGCCATCGCGAGCGCCAGTTCGAATCCATCTATCTGATGTCACATATGCTTGCCTGAAGACTCCATGAAACCTCAGATATCTCGGGTAATTAAATTCGTGCGGGTTACCCGGTGTGGTGATTGGATTTAATACAGCTGAGATCAAAAGCCGATCTCCATTCTTCAAGGTTTTGGCAGAATCTGATTTCTCTAAGTAAATGAACGCCTTTCCAGAAATTTCCGAACTATCAAGGCTAATCGCATTAACGCTAAGCTTGATTGACCTTTCCTTTTCGATTGGCTCTTCATCGACCTCCAATAACCACTCCTTTTCGGTGCCATCATCATGCACCAAATTATTGGGATACAATTCCGGAGAGTTAATCAATGTTGTGACCGCGCCCAATCCAACGAAAACCAGATTGACCAATGACCCAAACGTCCATCGCAGTGTGTAATCTGTTTTCCTAAACACAATGAGGATGAAAATTTGCAGCGACAAAACTCCAAGGATCCACCAAACAAGATCGATATCAATGGAAACTTGCTCGATTAAAAAGGCAAACCCAATGAGGCCAAATAAGAATGGCACCAACAATCGAAGCATTGGAATGCGTTTTAATCCGGATAGCATAATGTTGAAAATACAACAAATGCGTAATGTGGCACTATACCACCATTCCCTGAATCAATTTCACCAACTCATGACTCCTTCGGTTGGCGGGGTAGTCGCGTAGTATTTTGGTTCTTGCCAAATTGGACAGATCCGTGCGGTCACATTTTAATGCTTGATCAATAATCTTCTCCAATTCATCAACACTCCTCGAATTCAAAATAAATCCGCTATCCCCTATTATGTCAGGAATTGAGGTAACATTCGAACCAATAGGAATGCATCCACATAGCATTGCCTCACCCAATGCGTTTGGAAATCCTTCCGAAACTGAAAGTTGGAAGTAAAACTCATACTTACTCAATAGATTAGGCACCTCCGAAATAGGAACAGCACCATGAACTGTAACGTTTGAGGGCAACTCCTCTGTCAGCCCTTCGGCCCCTACAAGCACAAAGGTGCAATCTGGAAACCTCGGAGCAACCTCTAGAATGAGGTCAGCACCTTTCAACTTTCTCAATTTTTCCTGGCCAATACCGAATGCCATTGTCACAAAGGAATTCTGAATTCTCTGGTCCTGCTTTGGTTTAAAAACAGAAGAATCAAACCCGTACGGGATCGGATGAAAAGACGCTTTCACTTTACTACAGTAATGCAGAATTCCTTGTTTTGCCGGAAAATCCTTTGAATAAGTATAGTTCGATTCGATAAGACTTTTGTGCACTGGAGATATGGCTGTTGCCATTCTCATTGTAAAGCATGTAGCCTTACTCAGCCACCTCTTTCTGTGATTTCCGTAGTCAATAAGAGGAAAACCTGCACTTTCTGTTCCGCTTGCAATAACCAGCAACGGTTTATTAAACACTTTTGCAAGGATGGATGGAACCAAAGTATGGTATCCAGCAAACTGGCAAACCACAATGTCAGTCATTGGAATTTCGCCCAACAATCTAAACGCTTGAACCAGCATACATAAAGGCAACTTCCAACTGCTACTTGGCAAAAAGGAATGCTTTCGAACCACGAATTCCGATTCCATGTATTGAATATCCCGCTTTACAAACGTGTATTCTTTAGGATATACATAGCTGACAGAAAGTCTTTTACTCATGATGTGGCCTCAAATATAAATGCCTTTGAAGCCGATATGAATTGCCAGACCTTATTTTCGCGGAAATGAAAAAGCTCGAATACGGTAAGATACTCGGCAAAGTAAGTGACGTCTTACCAAGACGGTACCCGCTGGTTACAGACCAGCAAGACTTCATTTCACCTTTAATGATTATTGGGTCTGGAAGAAATGGAAGCACCATGCTTGGGTCTATGCTCAACATGCACCCCGACATTCTTCTCACTCCGGAGCAATTTGCGATAGTCTACTCTATCCACAGATTCAAGCTTCTGAATTTTTTAGAGTGGGAAGATATTGTTAAAATAGTGGTAGGTGAATTCGCTCGTCAAGACGCGACACTATGGGACACTAATTTTGCAAACGTTTACGATAAGCTTTACAGCCTTGAAACCGATCAAAGAAGTTTAGCCTCCATTCTTGATCACATCTATAAGGAATATGGAAGAAGTAGGGGAAAGGAGTTTAAAATATGGGGAGATAAAACTCCTAAAAACACCATTAATCTAAAGCTCATTCAACCCATATTCCCTACTGCGAAGTACCTTTTTCTTATACGAGACGGAAGGGATGTTATAAGCTCTTATGACAAGGCATATGCAAAAAATGGTAAAGCTCCATTTCACCCTGTTGCGGGCATAGAAAATTGGAATTTGAGCATTGAAAATTATCAATGGATTAAGGAACAAGTTCCTGAGGAAAATCTCCAAGTTGTCAGATATGAAGACTTGGTCACCCAACCCGAATTAACGTTAAGTAAAGTCACTCAATTCATCGGGTTAGATTTTCACGAAAGCATGCTTCAATTTCAGGGTGAAGTAAACCGTATGGGCGTTTCGAGAATGTCACATCATGAAAACGTTGCTAAAGAGGTGAATGACTCGTCCGTGGGTAAATGGAAGACAAGATTAACAGCGCAACAACAAAATGATTGGTTTCCTCAGATCAATAAAAACCTTGAAGAATGGGGATATGAGTAATTGGTTTAAGACTTTAAAATGAAAGAGAATCAGGACGTTCAAAGTTGGTATAACGGTTTTTCCAATCGTCAGATACGTACTGGAGTAAACATGAGGCATTATACAATCATGAATCATCTCATCGATTCAGGCCTCAAAAAAGATAGTTCTATCCTTGAAATAGGGTGTGGAATTGGTCAAGTTACTCGGCTCATTCACGATTTCGTGCAATCGGGAAATATTGTCGCAACAGACATTAGTAATGAAGGGATCGCTATTGCTCAGCAACATATTGGAAAGTCGGAACGACTGAAATTTGTTGTAACGGACATGAGTGAATTTAGCTTGAATGAAAAATTCGATTTCATTTTGCTTCCTGATGTTCTGGAGCATATTCCTGTGGAACAACATGACAGCCTTTTTAAAATCTTGTCGGGTCTAATGCATTCGGATTCTACAATGTTGATTCATATTCCACATCCAAAGAATATTGATTACTTAAGAATCCATTCTCCAGAAACCCTACAGATTATTGATCAATCCCTTAATGCAAACGAACTTATTTCAAAAGCATATGATTCAGGACTATTTCTTACGCATTACAATGCTTATGGTTTGTATGATGCAGAGGATGATTACGTCTTAATCAAGTTCCGAATAAACTACGCGATAGAGCGACTTCAGCCTATTTCGAACAATCTGATACGGTGGAAAAAAATGAAAGCCAGGGTTCAGGTTCTAGTCAAGAAATTTCTTTAGCTCCTAAAGTTGAGAGTCCTACAGAACATTTTGAACTTCATATTAGTCTGGAGAGTGTAATCCTGATTGCTTCAAAAGTAAATAAGTGGTTCGAAAATTATTGGGCTCGGGATAACCGGAATCACCAACTAACAATCACTTTATGGATTTCTACGTAATCTCTTGATACTAATTTTAAGAGATACAATCCATTAGAAAAACGTGAAACATCCAGTGTTTTATCGGATTTGAATAGACCAGTCACTTTCACCTCTTTTCCATCAACGTTAAAAAGCACGGCCTTATAATTCCTCGAAGAATTGTCGTTACATGCAATGTTTATCGAACGTCCAGCATTCGAATATGTGATGCTAAACTTGTTCTTGGTTTTGTGATACGGAATACTGGATGGCAACACCGGCTCAAGATCATTTTCGCAAATTTTTGAGATCTCTCCAAAACTCAATCCTCGGTTCCACATGGCGAACTGATCCAAAGCACCATGATAATAATTAATACTATGTGTACTTGCCATTGGAGCCTCCCCGATTTTTCCGCCCGAAGTTGTATGTGAAACCATGAGAGGTCCATTCCCACTGTAGATTCCAGCGGCATCTTGGCAGTCTATATAAATATCCATGTCGTCAACACCTCTGATAACACCAGCAATATGATGCCACACTCCCGTTGTCACTGTTGAGTCGCTGAATTTAGACCGTCTATTCTCCTGCCCAGTACTTCCTAGCCCTCCACCCCAATGCAATTGTACTCCACCATTTCCGTTACCCGAACCATCCATCCAAAATCCGTTGTAATCAAATGGGTTGTAATCCGTTTTGAAGAACTTCATATCAGCTTGGCCGATGGATTCCAACTTGGCGAAAAACGAAAATGATACGGGAGGATCAATTCTCATTTCAGAGTTGAACGGTATCTCTATGTTGTCGTTCACTCCATCGAAGAAGTAAGCCGGGTTAGGGTTTCCAAATCGATCTTCAGTAAGGACCACTCCGTTTACGATTCCGTCCATTTGATTGACCGAACTATCCACTGCCTCTCCTGAAAAATTGTAGAGAAACACCAAGCCATCCGATAGGGATTGGGCTGAAGAATACTGCATTCCAACGCAAACAATCAAAGTTAGACTCAAGCAGAACCATCTTATTACATATGCTGGATTAAAGGCGGCATAACCCTCTTGCTTGATCATTCGAGTCACTTAAATATTGAGATTCTCTTGACAAATTGATTCGTCTTGCTTTGAATTCGAACAAGGTAGACTCCATTCGAAAGACCTTCGGCAGATAACGTTGAGCGTTGATCATGGAACATTTGGCCTGAAATCAGCTGGCCGTTTATGGTCAATAATTCCATCTTAATCACTTTACCATGATTTCCATTCAAAATGACTTCGATATTATCGGTGCCAGAAACATACCTAACTAAAACCTTTGGATTTACTCTAAGGTGATTTATTGAAGTGAGCTTTGGCTCGAAATGGCCATCACAAATCTTACTAACATCCCCAGCACTTAATTCTCTATTCCACATACCCATTTGATCAATCTTACCTTTGAAATAGCTTAGGTTGAACCAAGAAGTGACCAGTATTGATCCTATGCGTCCCGAGGACCCGGAATGGCCCGGAAACAAGGTTCCACTGCCAGAATAACTACCTGCTGCATCCTCACAATCAATGTAAATATCCATATCGGTTCCAGTTCTGACCACACCAGCAATATGGTGCCAGTTACCTAGGGTTATGGTCGAATCACTGATCTTTGTTCGCCTGTTTGTTGGGCCTGTCCCTCCTTGACCGCTACCGACCGTCAACATGATTTTGCCATCATTGCTACCCGCGCCATGCATTCTATATCCATGATAATCGAGTGTCGTTGCATCGGTGCAGAAAAACTTCATGGTATCCGAATTGAAATTTTCAGCGTTAACCCAAAAAGCAAAGGAAACGGGCGGATCGATCTGAATCAAATTGGAATACGGTATATCCATGTAATCTTCGTCACCATCAAATTGGTATGCCCAGTTTGGATTGCCAAATCGATCCTCGGCCAAAGAAGCGCCATGTATGGTCGGGTCCAACCCATTACCGGATTCATCCACGGCTTCTCCAGAAAAATTATACAAATACACAAGGCCATCAAATAGTGATTGGGCCGAAGAATTCCCCAGGCCCACAACGAAAAAACAAATCAGACTTAATAAGAGGCCCTTTATTCGAGCTGTCAGAATTATCCAATTAAAATTCATGTATCTAACCATTCTACCATTTAAAAATTGATATTCTCTTAACCATTTGATTCGTTTCACCTTGAATTCGAACAAGGTAAATTCCATTCGAAAGCTCTTCGGCAGATAGCGTTGAGGGTTGATTATTGACCTTTTGGACGGAGATTGACTGTCCGTTTATCGTCAACAATTCAATCTTCATCTCTTCATTATGATTTCCATTCGAAATGACTTCGATATTATCTGTAGCAGAAACATACCGAACTAAAACTTCCAGATCTTCCATTTCTAGGTTAGCCGAAACGAGTAGCGGTTCTAGATTACCGTCACAGATCTTACTAATATCTCCAACCGTGAGAGCCCGATTCCACATTGCAACTTGATCAAGTGAGCCAAGGAAATGCGTTGCGGATGTTATCGGATTTAGTGGCGCTGAACCGAATCTGCCGGGCAACCCACTATTCGCAACTTCAATTGGCCCAGAACCATTGTAATTACCTCCTGCATCCACACAATCTATATAGATGTCCATATCGGTAGGTGCCCGAATTACGCCTGCCACATGATGCCATTCATCTAACGTTATCGAACCTTCACTAACCTTACCCCTTCTGTTTGTCACGTTGGTTTGTCCGTTTCCGCCTCCATAACCTAGGGCGATTCTGCCATCCACCGAAGCGCCCAACCCCAAATGAAATCCAGTGTAGTCCATAGCCATAAACTCAGTGTTTAAAAACCTCCCATCCGTTTGAAGAAAGCTTTCGGCCTTGACAAATAATGAGAAGCTAACGGGGTAACTAATCTGAACTAAAGGTGAATTTGGAATTTCAATGTAGTCGTTAATCCCATCGAGATAAAACGCAGCATTTTCATTACCGAACCTATCTGTAATTAAAGTAGCTCCATTTACGGAACCGTGCAGAACGTTCCCTGAACTATCTGCCGCTGATCCCGAGAAATTATAGAGAAAAATCAAACCATCTGTAAGGACTTGAGCCGAAACCATTTCGGGAATATGAATGGCTAAAGCGAAAATGAATATGAACGTCCTCATCACCACAAAATTGATTGTGATTTAAGATACAAATTTCAACTAATTTCTGAGTTGCTGACCTTACTAACAACCCCACGTTTAAAGTTGGATCAGTAATGGTCCTTGACAGGAACAGACACGCGTTAGATTTGAAACTGTGAAGAACGACCCCAAAGAATTCTCGGCATTAGTAAGCCTACTTGACGACCCAGATGACTCGGTGTTCAACAACATATCCGACCGATTGATTTCCTATGGTTCAGATGTCATACCTGAACTGGAAGGACATTGGGAAGGCTCTCTAGACTCTTTGATTCAGGAACGAATTGAAAATATTATCCATCGAATTCAATTCGATCAATGTCATGTTCGCCTGCATCATTGGGTGCAACAAGGAGGAAATAACTTGTTGGATGGCGCTTTGATCATTGCATCCTATCAGTATCCAGATCTGGATGAGGATGTCATTAGACAACAGATCGCACGAATTCGTGCAGATATCTGGATTGAGCTGAATGACAATCTCACAGCACTTGAAAAAGTTCGAATATTCAACCATCTTTTCTATGATATTCACGGATTTTCTGGAAACACCCGCAACTATCAATCACCAGAAAACAGCTATATCAATTCGGTTCTTGAAACGAAAAAAGGGAATCCACTTTCACTTGGGTTGGTTTATTGTGTCTTGGCAAAGGATCTCGGACTCCCAATTCAAGGAGTGAACATGCCTGAGCATTTCATCCTTGCTTACTTGGATGAAAATGGAATTCTGGGCAATGGCGAAAATGTGATTTTCTACATCAACGCATTTAATCAAGGTTCAATATTCAATCGACCTGAGGTATTTCGGTTTCTGAAAAAACTTGGCAAAGATCCTGAGAAAGAGGATCTGGAACCCTGCTCGAATATCACCTTCATTCATAGACTGACAAACAATCTATTTCACTCCTACAGTAAAGCTGGATTAACCGACAAGGTTGACGAGATACGCGAACTACAGCAGGCCTTTATGACCGTATAATCGCTACTAACGTGTTCAGTATCATTTTTAGATCTCCTAGAAAACTTCTCGAATCGACATACTTGAGATAAAGAGCTGTCTTCTCCGGTAGGATGTGGTCAATGTAGTATTGCTCTGGATCGTCTTGACTTGCAAGAATCTCCGTTTCATTTCTAAACTTGATGCTTGCGTTATCCGTAATTCCAGGTCGAATGGAAAGCACACGCATTTGCTCATCGTTGTAGTAATCAACATACCTGCGAACCTCGGGCCTAGGCCCAACCAAGGACATGTCTCCGACCAGTACGTTGATCAATTGAGGCAATTCATCAAGCTTTGTCTTACGCAAGAAAAATCCCATCCGAGTTATTCTCGGGTCTCGATCCCCAACGGTTAATAGGCCCCGTTTGTCTGCATCGGTATGCATGCTTCGAAATTTCCATAGTCGAAAATCCACATTGTTCCTCCCTACCCTTGTTTGTCTGTAGAAAATCGGAAAACCAGAATCAACGATAACCAGAATTGAGATGATGATGAATACCGGAAACAGCATCATGAGCCCAAATAAGGATGCGACTATATCAAATAGCCTTTTCACCTTTGATCCTCAATTTTATCCAATACTGACTTCAGCGTTGTAATGACAATTGAAACCTGTTCATCAGTCATTCCATTGAAAACTGGTAGTGTAATCTCAGACTCGTAAACGCTTTTGGAAACCGGATAATCATTAACATCATAGCCCAAGTTGCGATACGCAGTAAGCATTGGCAAGGGTTGGTAATGAACATTGGCCGATACACCTTCTTCAGCCATTAATTGAATCAACGTATCACGATTACTTTCTGAAAACCCTTGCAATCGCAACGCATAGAAGTGGCAACTCGACACTCGACCATCTAGGTTTGATGGAGGACAGGTGAAGCGACCATCACCAGAAAAAGCTTGATCATACTGAGCAAAAACCTCCTTTCTTCTTTTAAGAATGAAATCGTAATCTTTCAACTGCACTAGGCCCAAAGAGGCTTGAATATCAGTCATGTTTGATTTGTGCCCTGGCTCAACCACATCGTAACGCCACTGACCCAATTGCGTTTTAGCCAAAGCATCTTTGCTCTGCCCATGCAACGACATTGTATTACACCATCCGTAAACCTCATCATGGTCGAATTGGTCTGGAAGATTGAATGCTATCGCACCACCTTCTGCCGTGGTTAGATTCTTTACTGCGTGAAACGAAAAGACAGTTGCATCAGAAATTGAACCGACCATCTTTCCATCGACATTGGCGCCAATGCTATGCGCAGCATCCGTCATAACCAATATTCTTCCTAAGGATTTCTGGTTGTCGGTATTGGGTTGAAATTGAGCACTCGCGCTATTTGCAATGTCAATCAAATCCTCCTGCAATGCAGGTAAACCACCAAGATCAACAGGAATGATTGCTTTTGTTCTAGGCGTAATCGCATTTCGAACTGCCTCAATATCAATACACAGATCAGCAGGATTAATATCCACCATCACGGGCTTTGCCCCTACATGCATCACAACATTTGCTGTTGCACAATATGTGTATGCAGGAATGATTACTTCGTCACCTACGCCCACACCGAACCAGCGCAGAAACAACTCCATTCCTTGAGTGGCTGACCCAACACAAAGCGTTTTCTTGGCACCAACATAGTCTGTCAATTCCGTCTCCAGCCGCTTGGTCTTTGGTCCCGTTGTTATCCAACCGGATCTAAGCGTGTCAACGACTTCAGCGATCATCTCTTCGGTGATCATCGGAGGGGAAAATGGAACTTTCATCGGCATCGAATATACACTTCGATCATCATCGGGATAGTTTGCCGAATTCAGGAGATGGACTTTGGCGTAAAACAACAAATCGGATCAACCCGACCAAATAGCCGTAACCGTAACTGGTGTGAAGAATTAAGAATGTCCAAACAAGTTGAAACGTCCTTTTTGAAATGCCAACCAGTTTGAAGGCCGTGAATGCCGCGGCTAACAAATACACAGATAGCCCGATAATGTAAAGCCCACCCAACAGGCTGGAAAATGGACTAATCAATAATCCTAGAATCAGATACAACACGAAGAACAATGGCACCAATTGACGCCAAGTCGTGACTGTATTATGCAAAAGATTCACCCAGATCTTCCAATATCCATATTGCAGATATTGCCGCCACAGCTTACCAAATGAAGCTCGCACAAAATACTTGCAGTTGATTTTATGGCTTAGTAGGATCTTGAATCCAGACTGAGTTACCCGAAAGTTAAATTCATCATCTTGATTCCGAACCAGCGTTTCGTCAAAGTATCCAACCGACTCGAAAACCTCCTTTCTGTAGGACCCAAAGGCCACCGTGCCTACATATCCATCTTCTGCACCAGTTCTAAAACCTGCATTGCCAACCCCAAATGGACTCGTCATTGCTACCCCGATCAACTCAGCCGTCTCGTCTTCATAAACATGATCTAGTACACCTCCAGCACATCCAACTTTAGGGTTGGCCTCTAGGGCATTTACATTCTCAGAAATAAAATCAACTGCCACTTCTGAGTGCGCTCCTAAGATAATTTTGATGTCCGCTTTCGAATGTTTGAGCCCAAGATTTAAAGCAACTGGAGTAACCTTGGCCGGATTGGGAATCAATACCAAGTTCGAAAACTCGGTTCCTAATTTCCGTAGAATATCAATGGTTGAATCATCGCTTTCTCCATCGGAAACAATTACTTCAAACGAGTCTTTCGGATAATCAGACGCCATCAACGACCGGACACACCGTTCGATGTATAGCTCCTCGTTTCTGCAAGGAATGACAACCGAGACGGTTTTAGTCATTCAATAGATCCTTATAGAGGTCCAACAGCTTAGCTTCTTGGGTTGACCAATTGAACTTTTTCTCAACCGCTTTTCGACCATTTCTTCCCATCGATTCGATGAGTTCGGGATCTGCCAAGAGCTTGTTCACGGCTTCGGCAATTTCATGAACATCTTCAGAATTAATGCAGATGCCACAACTCTCCTTTTCAATAATCTCTTTCCAAAGCGGAAAGTCGGAACCGATTACCGGTAACCCGGCCATCATGTACTCAAACATTTTATTGGGCTGAGACTCTAAATGATTCGGCTCTGGTTTAAACAACACCAATCCAGCAGAGCATTTTGCATACAGATCCCAAACGGCTGTACGGTCCAAATACCCTAAGTATTCAACCTTTTCCCAACCGGTTCTTTTCTCCAATTCGACTTTGAGGGATGAAGGTGAAAACCCTCCTCCTATTTTCAATTCAGCAGGTGTATGCTCAAGCATATCCACCATTTGGTAGGCACATCTAATCGTACTTATTCCACCGACATAAGCCACCTGGATTTCCCTCTTAATACCTTCTGGCATGGTTGGTAGCTCATTTAGCAAAGGAAAGTTCATAACCGAAAGTGTTCGAGAATGCACCTTACGGAAATATTGAGAGATCTGATCCGTTGCTCCGATAACAGCAGATAACTTTTTAATCTTAAGTCTTTCAAAATGAACGTACATCCACGATATCAAACTCCTAAGAGGTTTTGGGATGTAGTACTTGGACATGATCTGCTGACCAACATTCTCATGCGAATCAAAAATCACCTTACACCCTGCCTTGGCCAATTTATCAGCAAAGGGTAAAAACTCTGGATCATGAAAATGATAGATCTCGGCATTCTCTTTTACCGCAGCTTCATAAAGCGCTTTTCCTGCTCGAAGAAAACGCTTCAATCTTCCATCATAATCTATGGAAACACCGACAATACGGACACCATCTATTTCATCATCGGTACCATTTCCAACAAGCAAAACCACTTCATAGCCAGCCTTTGCCAAAGATTTACACTGCTTGTGAAAGATCCGGATATCCGTTTGTGGATGGGCGGTGGTTATGTGGCAGACCTTGTGTTTGGCAATCATGAGTTGGCGAAATTAAACATCCGTCATTCGCAATCGCGTGGAATGCCCGTTATTTGAGCCGTGAACAGTGTGGAAAAATATACGCGGCTCTGTTCTGAGCGCGAAGACATCCCGATATTCCTCCGGCCTAACTGGCTAAACGCTACTGTGCCCGGTCAATGGGATGTTTGCTTGGCGGAAAAAGGAAGCAATATTCTTGGAGCGATGCCTTACTTCTTTAAGAAGAAAATGGGCTTCCGAATAATTACAATGCCACCCTTAACGCCCTTTCTCGGGCCGATCATCTTTTATCCCGAAGGGCAAAAACCTCCAACCAGGCTTTCATTTGAAAAGGAAGTGCTGGGCATGCTGATTGAGCAGCTACCAGAAACCGACAAATACATTCAATACTTTCATCCTGAGGTGAAAAATGCTTTGCCATTTCACTGGAAAGAGTTTGAGCAATCGGTTCGTTATACGAATGTGATCAAAAACACTTCCAATGTGGATGCCTGTTGGGACGGCCTACAAGGAAACATTCGAAGGGCCATCAAAAAGGCTGAAAAAGAGTTTTCGCTGATTGAAATGGAAGACCCCCAGCTTTTGCATCAACTAAAACTAGAAGAGGGAAAAGCGCGAGACATTGGCCTTAACTACGATGCGGCTTATTTTGATACGGTTTATCAAGGGCTGAAATCCGAGAATGGCGTAAAGCTTTTTGGACTGAAGGACACGTCTGGAAACCTTGTTTCATCGGTACTTCTGGCATTCGACAAAACTTACGTTTACTATTTGGCTGGGTCTGTAGCACCGAGCCAGCGCCAATCCGGTGCGTTGAGTCTACTTCTTTGGAATGGAATTCAATTCGCCTCCGAGCAAAGACTTCAATTCAACTTTGAAGGCAGTATGAAAGACTCCATTGCGAAGTACTTTCAGTCATTTGGGGGTGAGCAGATACCCTACTTTGAAATCAAGAAGATTGATTCAAAGCTGCTAAAACTGATTTGAGATTCGGCTTAACCTGTTTGGTTGCAAGAATCCGATCCGCAGCAATGGCCATCAAGGCTAGAGCAACCCAGTTAAACGGTAATTGCATAAATGAACTGGTTGCATTAGACATGGGCAGATATGCCACCATCATCATTAGTCCAAAGTCTACTAAAAGGAACGGTGCAGTGGCTTTCAGCGCCATACGAAAGAAGAAGATGACCATGAATGCCATCAATCCAAAAGCTAGAATGAAAATCGGAAACCCGTATTGAGAGAGAATTTCCATTACGAAGCAATGAGGGTTCAATACCGTTCCCGTTGGAAGGTTTCCTTGATCCGTTTTGTTGTAATGCGAGTATTGACCAGCCCCAATTCCCATTCCGTAGGATTCTAAAAAGAACTGAGTTCCGTTTAACATCAATCCCTTTCGGACTTGAAAAGAGTTGAGGGTTGAATCGGCATTCATCTCCTCAACAAAACCATATTCTTTGGAGGAAGAAAACGACTCAGAAAACTGCCATGACTGTTGTTGATGCAACACAATATTTGTTGCCACAATAATCATTACAGCAACTAAAACGTGAGAAACGGAAAATGGCAGTTCATTTTTCCAGTTCACGTAAATAGAATGAATGATCCAAATCGATGCCATTGCGATGTAGGCAATGAGCCCAAACCGGCTGCTGTCAACAACCACTTGATACAAGACAACTCCCCAAAATATCGGAAGCAGGTTTTTGTAATTATTCAGGAATAAGAGCATTATTGGCAACGAAAAAAGAAGGTACAACGAGTATGTATTGGGGTTGTCCAACGTAGCTACGGGTGTGAAATTCAGAGGATGTCCAAAATCCAATTCGTTCAACGTATTGATGAAGGACAATGAAATGTGTTTGCCTGTTTCCATTTCAATCATCCCGTAAACATTCATCACCAAAAACCCGAGCAGCCAAGCCTGACCAAGGGTTTTATCCTTATTCGGATCAGAAAGAATAGAAACCAATGAGAGGTGAATTGAGAAGGCTGTTCCGAGATAGAACATGTCTTTGATTGCCTCTGTGTAATTCTCAACCCAGATAAATGAAAGCGTTGCGTATCCTAACCAAATAATAAATAAGTACGACAGCATCTTGGTAAAGAAGCCAGTACCAAGTTTAAGCTGTTTTGTGAAAAGAAGCACCAAAACAGTAATTCCGAGCGTTAACCGAAATGGGAAAATGTGAATTGGGCCAAGGTCAAAACTGAGAAGGTAGGTGCCAAATGGCATCAAGAATATGAGCCCAAAAAGGAGTATGGTCGTCAGCCTATTCATCAACTAACGATTTTTCGATAATGATTCAAATAAAGGCCAGCCACTTTTTCCTTTGAGTATTGTTCCATTGCCCGCGAAGATATTTCAGCGGGATCAAATTGATCCAGATTCGCACACATCCATTTCATTCGATCTGCCAATCCATCGACTGATCTTTCTGCCAAAACTCCTGTTTCGGGCGTTACAATATCCTCCGGTCCACCGGACTTTGTTGTAATAACTGGAAGTCCTGCAGCCATCGCCTCAACTATTGCTACGCCAAAAGTTTCCTGCTTGCTGGCTGAAACGAAAACATTGGATTGCTGAAAAAGTCCTTTAATCTCTTCCTTTGGTTGACGGCCATGAAAATGAATCTCATCATTAACGCCATTTTCCATCCCAATCTTTTGGAAGTCATTCATCTTCGGTCCAACTCCAACCACTTCCAATTCAATTCCGATTCCTTTCTTCTTCAATTCGGCTATAGCCCGAATCATTAATTCAACACCCTTGTTGTCATCCAAAGTTGCGACCGTTATAAACCTGATTATTTCAGATTTATCCGAAGTAAAATCTCCAGCAAAAAACTCAACGTTTACAGCATTCGGAACCACGGAAACTGCATTTTCACAATACGAACGCATTGAATTTCCTAATGCTTCGCTTACCGCGAACAAATGGTCGGCTCGATCATAGGCTTTAGACAGATAAGGTTGATCCGAGTTGGATATCTGATTGGCCAAAACTGTCGATGAATGTTCAGTCAACACATACTTTAAGTTGTGTTTAACGCAGTACTCGCTAACCGACCAGCCGGCCCAAAGGCCAACATGTGCATGTATCAGGTCAGGTGTTCCGTTATCTTGGATGTAGCGATCTACCAGATTCGAAACTACCTGCTCGTACGTTTTTCTTTGATATTGAGAACCTAGAGGAATCCGGTTGTAATCTCTTTTGCTAACCACTGGATATCCATCCTCAAGTTCAATATTGATCGGGTTAGATTTAAGATCTTGCTCGGCAAACGGACGAATGTCCAGATACGCTACCCCAACCTTTACGCCTACCTCTTTCAGCGCAAGCACCAAATCCTTGAAGAAGATTCCTCGATAAGGAAACTCTGCATTTGGATAGGCATTCGGCACAAAGAGAACATGCATTTTTTCAGGTCGGCTCTTTAATTATTCGAATCGCGTACACAGTGGTGAAAATATAAAAACAGGCTTGAGCAATTGTGTAAGACCAGGTTGTTCCAATTGCGGTTCCAGTGACTTCAAACCCAATGTAGATTGAAGCAATGACCATCAATACATGCAAAGCATCAAAGAACATCATCACCTTTTGTTTACCCATTCTGATGTAGATGAACGATTGTGCTGCAGACACAAAACTGATAGCCAACCAAATTGACATTACACGGGCAAAGGGCATTAGTACATCCCATTTTGGTCCAAGCAACATGGTAACCCAACTTGCAGGAACAATCCAACTTACACCTATCACACTGGCCCCAATCAATATGAGAATTCGAAGATTTTTGAAGTACTCTTTGCGAATTGAAGCTACGTCTTTTATATCGCTGATGTGTTTGAAAAACACCTGAGAGAATGATCTACTGACCATTGCCAATGCAGCGCCCATAAATGACATTACCACTCCAATATGCCCAACTACTTCCTTCCCGAAAAAATGCAAGAAGAGGCTTACTTGAACGAATAAAACCAGCTTTCCTAAGAGAACGCTTGGAGTGCTGAACAATGGGAATTTCTTGTGCTTGACCAAAAGGTCTTTTGGCTTTAATGCCGATGGTTGTAAACCAGGCTCAGCAGATTTAATGAATTTCCAAGAGTGGCTTATAGTTGTGACTACCTCTCCCATAAATCGTCCCAAAGGCAGCCCTACGGATTGAAGTGCTGAAAACGCCAATCCGAACTTCCCACCTTCTGCTGCTGCATTTTGAACTATCCGGTATGATGCCAGTCGACCATAGGACCCCACGCGATTGAACCAGTAGTTGAACGTCTCCAGCATTCCAAATACCAAGACTGCCGGCCCAAGAAGATATGCCGCCCAACCCAATTCTGCAATCATGTTGAAATTGTTGGCAGCCCATGAAGTGCTTGTAACAATTGAGACAACTACGGCAACCACGATTAGGATTCGGAAGATTAGCTTTACTGTTAACCTAGCTTCGGATTCATCCTTAATACCCACCAAAGCAAACTCCAACTTTAAGGTGGAAACGGCTCCGATCAAAGTATAGATTGTAACGAAAATAGTAAGCGTACCAAAATCGTCCGGCTCGTAAAACCGGGTAAGAATAGGAAGCGTGAGAAATGGTATGAGTTGCCCCACGAACGACCCTCCCATCATTTTAAACACGTTATGGAGAAACGTTCTCTGCATTTACAGAATCGGGTTGTCGATCAAGAATTACTTAGCGTACGCCACTGCCCTCTTCTCGCGTATTACGGTAACCTTAACCTGTCCAGGATAAGTCATTTCATCCATAATCCGTGTTGAAATATCCAAAGACATCTGATCAGCTTGATCATCCGTTACTTTCTCACTTTCAACAATCACACGAAGTTCACGTCCGGCCTGTATGGCGAATGTGTTGATCACTCCTGGATAAGATGCACCAACTGCTTCAAGCTCGTTGATTCGCTTAATATAGCTCTCAACGATTTCTCGTCTTGCTCCTGGTCTTGCACCTGAAATAGCATCACAAATCTGAATGATCGGAGAGATCAATGTGGTCATTTCAATTTCATCGTGGTGGGCACCGATTGCGTTGCAAACTTCAGGTTTCTCACCGTACTTCTCGGCCCACTTCATACCTAAAATTGCGTGTGGCAATTCTGGCTCTTCATCAGGCACTTTACCAATATCGTGAAGCAGTCCGGCTCGCTTTGCATCCTTAATTTGCTTTGGATTAAAGCCCAATTCGGATGCCATCGTAGCACACATATTTGCCACCTCTCTTGAGTGTTGCAGCAAGTTCTGACCATAAGAAGAACGATACTTCATTCTGCCAATAATCTTGATCAACTCTGGGTGTAATCCGTGAATTCCAAGATCGATTGTGGTTCGCTTACCTGTCTCCACCATTTCAGAATCCAGCTGCTTCGTAGTCTTCGCAACTACCTCTTCAACACGTGCCGGATGGATTCTTCCATCAGTCACCAACTTGTGCAAAGACAATCTGGCAATCTCTCTTTTTACAGGATCGAATCCACTTAGTATAATTGCTTCAGGAGTATCGTCAACAATTACTTCAACACCTGTTGCCGCCTCAATTGCTCTGATATTCCGTCCTTCTCTACCAATAATCCTTCCTTTCAATTCATCACTTTGAATAGGGAAAATGGACACGGCATTTTCAATCGTGTGCTCAGTTGCAACACGTTGAATTGTCTGGATTACAATCTTCTTGGCTTGCTTATCAGCCGATTGCTTTGCCTCCTCAACCATTTCATTTATTTGAGACATGGCGGCTGTTTTGGCTTCTGCAGTCAAGGCCTCTACTAGCTGGGTTTTGGCATCTTCTGCACTCATGCCTGAAGTCTTCTCAAGCATTTCTAATTGCTTGCCACGATCAGCCTCAATTTCAGCAACCTTTTTATCGTAAATCTCAATCTTGGCTTGAATGCTCTGCTCCTTAGCCTCAAAGCCTCTATCCTTATTCTCAATCTCTTTGTAGCGTTTCTTATTCTCCTCAAAACGCTGGGCATTGGTGGCTTCTCTCTGCTTAAGCTTGTTCTCAGCCGTAACCATTTTCTGGTTACGCTCGTTGATCACTTCCTCGTGCTTAGCCTTTAATTCATGAAACTTTTCCTTGGCTTCAAGGATTCTCTTTTCCTTAAGAACTTTGGCTTTCTCTTCGGCCTCTTTCAGTATTCGAGATGACTCTGCATTAGAGCTGCTTTTTGAGTAGCTGTTCATTCCAACAGCACCAATTGCAACGCCTGCTAATGCAGCAATTACGGGTATTATTATTGTTAACATTCTTGTTCGGGTTAGATTAAAAAAAACCCGCAAAGATCCAGTAAAGGTTTAGTACAAACTCCTGTGAAAAAATAATTGAGACTGCCAGTTGCATCAGACGTCCACTGTTCCGAATAGTCGGAAATTCCAGATAACTGGAATCGAGGCCTGCCTTGAACAAACTATGAGCTACATCTCAATGTATAAAATGTTGAGTTTGACAAACAAAAGATCAATGCGGGAAAAGTTCATGATGGTCTGACTCTGTCAATTGCCCCTAAATATTCGGGATGGAACCACCAAAACAATCTCAAATCGATGGATACGAGATTGCTTCACTGCGTTCGCAATGACGTGATCGATTGACCACCATAGATCTTAATTTCAAAGAACGCTCAGGCAAGTGCCTCGTCAAGCTCGCTGTCCAGCGTTTTTAGCCTTTCAGTAACTTGAAGATCGCCTTTCTCGGCCTGTTCGGTTTTTTCAATTGCCTCTGTTGCAAATTGCAACAGACACATGCCCAACAGGTCTTTCATATCTGTAATCGCATAGTTGGTTTCATACAACGTCATACGACTTCGAATCAATCGTTCTGCTTTTCTAATAGTCTCCTCTTCTTCAGGACTTTCCACGGTCATGGGGTAACTCTTACCCCCTATTCTGACCGAAATTCCCTGCTCACTCATAAGATTCAATTATTGATCAAAGCAATGCACTTGTCTATTTCCCGCACCATATCATTCAACCTCTTCCTTTGCACTTTGCGGTCGTCATCACTCAGCGTGACAGACTTTGCAATTTTAGCAACTTTATTCTGTTTTTCAAGATCAAGATTTCGCTTATTCTCTGTCTCCAACAATATGCGCAACTCTTCATTTGTTTTTTTGAGTTCACTATTCTCGGTTCGGAGTTCCTGTAACTGACCAACAAGTTCAATTACCTTGTTTTCTATTCGATCTACTACCTGGTTTAACTCTTGCATGACCCTGAGGTTACTTTCCAAAAATACTAACCTTTGGAGAATGGTGAACGGAATGAGAAAATGGCGCGAATACATGAGGGTTGCACTTACGCTACTGGTTATCCTTGGATCTAATTCCATGCTGTTTAGTCAACAATCAGGTCTAGTTCCTCCATTGGATGGCGTTTTAAAAGCCTCTGGATCTTTCGGTGAAGTCAGATCAGGACATTTTCACACTGGCGTGGATCTGAAAACAGATGGTAAAATCGGATTGCCAGTTCGGGCTGCAAAAGCGGGATCAGTCTCTCGAGTTAAGGTGGAAGTGAAAGGATATGGAAAAGCAATTTACCTCTCACACGCAGATGGAACCACGAGCGTTTACGCACATTTAAGTCGTTTTTCTGATGAAGTAAATAATTGGGTGAAATCTCAGCAATACTCAAAAGAAAATTATGGGGTTGATCTGAATCCATCAGCTGGGAAATTCAGTTTTAAAGCAGGCGATGTGATCGCCTATTCCGGAAATTCTGGCGGATCGGGTGGGCCACACGTTCATTTTGAAATCAGAGATTCGAAATCTCAACATCCGATTAACCCAACGCAACACGGATTGAAAATCAATGATGAGAAAGAACCTGAACTGAAAACCCTAGCCATTTATGGTCATGGAAACTCAAGTGGCATCGATGGCGGAAATCCATATTACTTGCATATTCAAAAGCAAAATGAATCTTGGGATCTTTCAAAAGATGATCCAATCGAAGTTCAAGGATCGATCAGTTTTGGTGTTGGCGTTTTGGATCGACATTCAACTTCAGACAATCCTTGCGGAATTTATTCCATCAAGCTTGAAATTGATGGAAATCGATTCTATTCTATGACGTTGGATGAATTGAGTTTCAGCACAAAACGGTACGTAAACACCCACATTGATTACGCTTATCGTTCCGAAAAAAGAATTCCAGTTCATCGCACATACCTAAGCCCGAACAATCGATTGGACATCTATGACCGAGGAGATCAGGATGGAATCTTAAAGGTTGATTTCGGAAAGGTTTACAATTGCAAATACACGGTTACTGACCATTTCGGAAATGTCTCTGAAATTGAATTTTCGTTGGTTGGAAAGAATGTAAATCTGCCTAAAGCGTTCTCGAATAAGCCAGAATCAATTTTCTATCCGGCTCGGGAAAACAGTTTTACTTCTGAGGGTTTCCGATTCTCCGCTCCCGTAAATGCTGTCTATGATACACTTGCTTTTCAGTATGAAAAGAAACCAGCCGTCAAGGGTTGTTTATCATCCGTTCATGGCATTTGCGACCTCGGAACTCCGTTGCACAAATACTGCTCGGTTTCCATAAAGGTGGATGAAGCTGGAAAGAAATTTAGCGATAAATTGTTGGTGATTTCGTTCAGTAAAAAAGGCAACCCGATTGCTGAAGGAGGCACCTACAAAGATGGCTGGATGACCACGCGAACGAGAAGTTTCGGAGATTATGCTGTAACGGCAGACACCTTGAAACCGGAACTAAAACTTGTCGGGAATGTGATAACACCACAAGTTGGCGACACGCTCAAATTCAACATTGACGATGATTTTTCAGGCATCAAAAACTTCAGTTTGATGGCAGGATTGCAATGGCTTCTTTTGGAATGGGATTACAAAACCGGAGAAGGTTTTTATGTCGTGGATCAACACTTCCCTTCTGATTCAGGAAAGCTCACGTTGAAAGCTTCAGATAAAGTTGGAAATAGAAATCATTTAGAAATCCACTTGCAATAATCAGTAGGCTCCGTTTCTTTTTCTCAGAAACCATTCGGCACCGAGTAGTGCAATCAGAATCGCGAACAACCACTTTAGATCGATTACATCCCTGAACCACGTTCGCTCGTAAATCACGTTTCGAATGTCTTGACGGCCCAATATCTCATCGGCCAATTCGTCCATTTGGTTTGAAGAGAGCATTTTACCTCCATTCTTTTCCGCTAAGCGAAACAGTAAGCCATGATCCGCTTGAGTTCTAGCGCTTTCCAAACGAAGTGCGGCTACTCGGAAACTTCCGCTTTTCTCAAAAGAATTCCCGTTGAATGATGTTCGGGCTGAGTAGGTATAATCACCTTCATCAAAAGACCCCGCATTCAATCGATACGCCAATTCTGTTCGGCTCATCACGAATGGATACTCTGCACCATCTGACTTTCGAACCTTGAAATTCACCTCCGACCCGTTGACCAATTCGTAACTTTCATTGTACAACTCCGCCTCAACGGTGAGGGCATCGTCCTCTGCAATTGTATTCGGAACAGACACCCTGAAAAGGCTCTTGTCAGTCTTTGCCGCCATGTACTGAACCGTCTTGGACACCAACTGATCAAAGAGAACGTGTGATGTATTTTCTTGATAATCTTTCATCCTCCATCGCCACAATCCAGTACCGAGCAACACCGAATACTTTCTTCCACTTTGCTCGGAGAAGATCCACAGCGGGTCTTCAGTTTTCACTGATCCAACTCGTTGGCTCATCAAAGCACGACTTGATGCGGATAAGGTGTAATCACCGAAATGTGTTACAAGCGGTGGCACACTTGACATCAACCTTGGAATGCCTCCATCTATGGTGAACAGCGGGAATTTCGAATCGATGATTGGCAGCGTTTCATTGCTAGACTTTCCGTTGGAACTGATTGTCACGCCAAAGTTCAATCCTGCCAAACGCGTAAGGTCACTTTGCATTCCTACAATTGCCCAGATTGGAATGTTGGATTCCAAGATATTCTTCAGGTCTTCTTCACCTACTCTACTCTTTTGAGGAATCTGATGCAGTACGACTAGGTCAAAATCCTTTACATCAAACTTTCCTTGGCCAGCAACAAGTGCCTCCACTTCATAATTCTGATTGGCCTGTATTGCTTTTCGTATTGCAGCAATATCCGGGTGTGGTGAAGCGGCCAGAATCAAGACTCGCTGACGTCCATCCAACACCTCTACAAAAACATCCTTTCGATTATTCTCGGTGCTCAATTCCCCGTCTAAAATTCTCAATGAAGAACTGATCCGAAGCACTCCCAATTCCTTGGCACCAAGCTCCACCGAAATTTTCTTTCTGAATTCATTTCCCGTAATAGGAATCTTCACTTTATGCGCAGATCGCCCATTGACCTTTATTTCCAATTCGGTTTCTCGGCCATTCATTTGAAATGCCTCAACATGAACTTCTACCGGGAATTTGTTACCCCAATAGGCATACTGGTTATGATCAACTTTTGCAATCAACTGATCACGCTGCAAACTTGTATCACCCAATGCCACAGTGTAAAGCGGCCCATTTACCCTTCGTTTGTGATAATCTGGGTTTGCACCTCGGTTCACAATTCCATCCCCGATGATGACAGTTGCACCAACGTTTCGACCAACAAATCGATCGTCAAGCTCGGTCAGCAATCCAGAAAGGTCAGTCTTGGCTTCATCAAATGTTAGCTGTGACCCTTCGGAAACACTTCCTCCAAAAAGGAATGGGCTAACCTCATATTTTTCGGAAATCTTGCTGATCAAAGCATCAAGCTGAGCTTGAAATTCCCCTTTAACCGATGCTGAATCCTTTGTCAGAACCAAGGAAGAACTGTTGTCGATTCCTAGGATCACAACCGGTTTCTCAGATTCCTGATCCACACTTTTAAGCAGCGGCCCAAGTAGAAGGACGATGATCAGAAAAACGGAAAGCGTTCTAAGAAGCTGTAATCCATATTTAAGAGGAGCCGACCAATGTGCAATGCTTTGGTTTTTCCAGTACAGCCCAAATCCTGCCAGCACACCAGCAATGGCGGCAAGCAATAAAAACCAAGTTGGGTATTCTAAAATTAGATCCAAGGGTGTGCTAAATCAAGTTAACATGC